>NZ_JBQXDJ010000010.1:0-94110 GCF_052601015.1 Chitinimonas violaceus
AGCACTAACTTGATGGCTTCCGCTCGGTATTCCGACGTATAGCTTTGTGTTTCTCTCTTACTCACCGCAGCCTCCTGTTGGCTCAAGTTTACCAATCAGGTGTGTCTACGGAATTCAGGCTACCTCAACACTAGCGAAGGCTATACAGTTAGAAATACGCACAATGACTTTGTAAATGATGTAACTCAATTATTGATTAAGAAACTGGAGGTGGCGGCTGAGACAGAATTAGAGAGAGTTATAGTCTCTTTGTTTGGGGTGCCATCGACGCGCCTTCGTTCAGAATTCTTTTATCGGCTCGCCACGAGTTTGCCTGGCTATACACGCAGCGATGTAACTGCGGTTTATGTCTTCAAATCTAAACCTGATGTTTTAGAGAAAGATGAAGATGATGATGATGAATTTGAAAACGATACCCATGTAGAGCGTGTTTCTCTACGAGGGAACGGTGTAAGCCGTTCTGAAATTCTGCAGGGCTTACTGGAGGAGGAAGACTATTACATCAATAAGATTGCTTGGCGTACTAGAGAAATAAGTGGGTCAGGCCACGAATACGATATTGAGGCAATGTTTGCCAACCCAAGGGATTGCACGGGTTTTTCCTTTATACTCAGTGGAGTCTATCCATGTGAAGATGGACGGCGAGCTACTCGTAGAAGAAGCCCATATAAGCATGAGACTGAAATGATCTCTAATATTGTTGAATCTCAGGCACGGCATCTAATGAGTGTTCTAACTAAGGAGTTTAATAAGTCTGCGGATGGGAATGGTGATGCTGATTAGATACCGATGGTATCGAATTCAACTACCGCGAGATATTCCAGGATTGGATGAGTTAATTGATAACTGTCCTTTTGGGCAAGATACCAATCAAGGCTTTACTCGGGTTAATAGTGAGCTTGGTCATTTAAACCACCGATTCTTATGGAGGTCTACAGTTGTTGTTTCTCAGGTAGATGAGAGCGGTGATACCTTCTACCAAGAGGTGGCAAGCGTAAATTTCACGGATTTTGCAATTATTAATATCAAAGGTACAGTTTTTCTTCGTATCGAGAATCCGGGAAGAAGCATTAAGGATCTCCTAAATGCTCTTGAGTCCTTGGTCGGACTTGGATTTACAAGTAAATTAGTTACGTTTGAAAAGAAAGAACCGGTGACTGTTTTTGAGAAGACTGAGGTCGTTAAGTTGATTGGCCTTAAAGTTACAGAAGCAATCTTAGGTGAAGGTATTATTGGGCGTATGGAGTTTACCTCGAGTGAAGGCATTACACCTGAGAAGCTCACTATTTTGACCGATATACCTCACAAAACAGAGTCGGCAAGTTTCGAACTAATTTATGGAGGGGTGAAAGGATTGTTATCATTTAATTCAAACGGTACGGTTAAAGTTAGTGGTCAGCTTGCCCCAAGACTTATATATCTGATTGAGAAGGATTTGGCAGCTATTACACGGCAACTACAGTAGTAGGGCAACGTCCTTTTTCGTTGTTCAGTTTGTTGCTTACAAACGCCACATCCAGCTCAGCTAATTGAGCAGATATGAGTGGTTGCATTCGGCATTCGTGACCTGTGTTACAAAAGCAACGTCGGGGTCCCTGAAGTCATTGATTTCATTACGGGTGGGGGCACCCGCGAGATTTCGCTAGTTAGCGAAATAGCCCTGGGTTTCGTTTCGTTTCGAGGACCTCGAATTCCATGTCTACAGCCTCCGTCGACACGGTAGCAAAGCTACTCGATGTCACCCCTCGGCGCGTCCAGCAACTGGTCAAAGAGAACATCCTTCCCAAACCCGTCGCTCGTGGGCAATACGAGATTGTGGCCTGTGTTGTGGGCTATATCCGCTACCTGAACGGCCAGTTATCCGGCGATGTCGGCGATCTGAATGCCGAGAAGACCCGCCTTATCCGCGCCCAGGCCATCAAGGTCGAACGCGAGAATGCACTGCAAGATCGTCAGCTGATTCATGCGTCTGAAGCCGTGCAAGCTTGGTCAGAGATGATCGCGGCAGCCAAATCCAAGTTACTGAACCTACCCGGCCGCTTAGCGCCATCGTTACTCAAGGCCAAGCAGGCAAAGGATGTTGAGCGGTTGCTGAACGACGCGATATACGAAGCCCTCACCGAGTTGGCAGACTGGACACCCGCAGATGAACCCGAGCTTGCGCCAAGCATTGAAGCAAGTAGGGACGACGTGGCGTCCGCCAAGACGGATCACGGTCAGCCAATGGGCTGATGCCGAGCTGTATCTCTCGCCAGAAGATAGCGCGGAGGCGGGTAAATTCTCAACAGATCGGGCTCCCTACCAGCGCGGTATCATGGATGCGTTCCACGAAGAAGGCGTGGAAGAGATTGTGGTTATGTCTTCCTCCCAGGTAGGCAAGACGTTGATCTTCAAGGCAGTCATTGGCTGCTTCATTGCAGAAGACCCATCTCCCATTCTGGTTGTACAGCCTAACGTCGAGATGGCGGAAACCTTCTCCAAGGACCGGTTGGCCCCAATGATTAGGGATACGCCGGTGCTGCGCGACAAGGTGATGGATGCCAAGAGTCGCGACAGCGGCAACACCATCCTCAAGAAGAACTTTCCAGGCGGGCATATCACCCTGATCGGCGCCAACGCACCAGCAGGCTTGGCAAGCCGACCGATCCGGATTGTGCTGTGCGATGAGGTAGACCGGTATCCAGAATCAGCCGGTACCGAAGGCGACCCGGTGAACTTGGCGCGTAAACGTACGATCACCTACCGCGCCCGCAAGAAGATCGGCCTCTTCTCCACCCCTGGTCTCAAAGGAAAGAGCCGCATCGAGCGGGCTTGGCTGCTCAGCGACCAGCGTCGCTACCATGTTCCATGCTCACACTGTGGCACGCTGCAGGTGCTGGAATGGGAGAACATACTCTACGATCCCGACAGGCCAGACCAGGCGCGTATGGTCTGCCTTTCCCATGGCTGCATCATCACTGATGCGGACAAACCCGGCATGTTGGCGGAGGGGCAATGGCTCAAGATGAACCCGGCCAGCGCCATACCGGGCTTTCATCTGAACGAGTTGTACTCACCCTGGCGTACTTTCGCCGAAGTAGTGATCGACCACCTAAAGGCCAAAGGCAATCCTCAGGAAGAAAAGACTTGGTGGAACACCTCGATGGGCGTGCCCTATGAGGAAGCCGGTGAACAGGCTGATGCTGACCAGCTGGCGAAGCGCCGGGAAAGTTACGATGCCCACACATTGCCAGCTGAGGTGCTGTGTATCACTGCGGGCGTCGATACCCAGCCTGATCGCCTGGAAGTGGAGTTTGTCGGCTGGGGTATGGGCGAAAGCTCATGGGGCATTGAACCCGTGGTGTTGTATGGCCCGACCATCGAGCCTGAAGTCTGGGAACGGCTGGATGAATTACTGGCCAGCGCCAGATTTGAGACCGAAGACGGTCGCACACTGCGTGTATTAGCGGCCTGTATCGATTCTGGTGGGCATTCTGTCCAGCAGGTATACGAGTTCTGCACACCGCGCACCGTCCGTAATATCTGGGCCATCAAAGGCCAGGGCGGTGCGCGGCCGGTATGGCCCAAGCGACAGACCAAGTCCAAGAAATACAAAGGCCACACCCTGCGCATGATTGGCGTGGATACCGCCAAGGACACGATCTATGCCCGATTCCAGATCAATGATCAGGACCGCACGGGCTATTGCCATTTCTCTATGGCTTACGACGAGGAATGGTTTCAGCAGGCCACTGTTGAGAAACGCATTACCAAGGTCGACAAGCTGGGCAATGAAGTCCGCGTCTGGGAGAAACCTAGCGGTGCCCGTAATGAAGCGCTGGATTGCCGAGTCTATGCCTATGCTGCTCTGCAGGGACTCAAGATCGAACGCCGTCTGGTACTGGTGAAGCGCAGCCTGCTCCCGCAGGAACCTTCGTTACCGGTACCAGTTACCGAACCAGTTAGCCAACCGCCTCCAACACCCCCAGCCCAACCACCACCACGAACCGACATGCCTGCGCGTCGCAGCAGCCGGTCTGGCTACTTACGCCGATAAGGAGTGCATATGGCTTTCATCGCTGACGACCTACGCGTGGTCGAGGATGCGCTGCGCACGCTCGCAATGGGCAAACGCGTTACTGAGATGCGGTTTTCTGACCGGGTAATGCGCTACGAATCCGTGACGTTGAATGATCTGCTCAAACTGCGCGATCAGGTTAAAGCCGAGATTGCAGCACAGCGTCCCAGGCAAACCCGGATGGTGCGCGTATTTCACGCAGGGAAAGGGATGTAATGCGGTTTCCCAACCTGAATGGCCGTGGTTTTCTGCTTCCTAGCCGAATCCAGGCCAGTGCCTACGAGGCCGGTGGCGAAGGACGCCGTTCAAAGAACTGGCAGGTAAGTGATGCCGGTCCAACGGCTGATGCTATCGGCAATCTGAGTACACTGCGTCAGCGATCTCGCAATGCCTACCGAAACGACCCCTATGCCTTCATTGCGGTGGACCGGGTAGTTTCCAACACCATCGGCACAGGTATCGCACCGAAGTCCAAGCATACTGACGCGGGTATCCGTAAGAGACTGCACGAGTTGTGGGAGGACTGGGTTGAAGAAGCCGATGCAGACAACGCTTCCGACTTCTACGGTGTACAGACCCTTGTGTGCCGCGCAGTAGAAACCGTAGGGGAATGTTTCGTTCGCTTGCGTGTGCGCAAGCTGCAGGATGGCTTGTCGGTACCGTTACAGCTACAGGTGTTGGAAGCGGAGTTTGTGCCGCATACCAAATTTGAACAGCTGGCCAATGGCAATGTGATCCGCGCCGGCATCGAGTTCAACCAGATAGGCCAGCGCGTCGCGTATTGGATGTATCGCGCCCACCCAGGCGAACGTGGCGAAGGCAGTAACGATCTGGTCCGGATACCGGCAGCACAGGTTCTACATATCTGGGACCGGCAACGTCCTGGTCAGCTGCGCGGCGTACCCGCCCTGGCGAATGTGCTGCTGCGCCTCAAGCATCTCGACGAATTCGAAGATGCCGTGCTGTTCCGTCAGGAAGTCGCCAATCTGTTTGCCGGTTTCATCCGCAAACCCGCGCCCGAAGACCCACCGATCGACCCAAGTACAGGTCAGCCAATACCGCCCGGTTACTCACCTATGATTGGGCTCGAACCCGGCACGATGCAGGAACTATTGCCCGGTGAAGAGGTGGAATTCAGCGATCCACCAGATGCGGGAAACAACTACGGGGACTACATCCGCCAGCAACTTCAGGCAGTCGCAGCAGGATGTGGCTTGCCCTATGAGCTGCTCTCGGGTGATTTACGCGGCGTCAATGACCGGGTAATTCGCGTTGTGCTCAATGAGTTCCAACGCCGTATCGAGCAAATTCAGCACGGGTTGTACGTGCATCAGTTGTGCCGACCGGTGCGCACGGCTTGGCTGGATCTGGCGGTCGCATCGCAAGCCATTAACCTGCCCGATTACAGCCGCCAGCGCCGTGCTTACCTGCGGACACGCTGGGTACCGCCTGCCTGGAAATACCTACATCCCGTACAGGATGTACAAGCTCAGGCTGCTGAAGTCAGTAATGGGTTCAAGAGCCGCGACGAAGTCGTGCTCAGTCGTGGCTACGACGCTGAGACCGTTGATGCAGAGAACGCAGCTTCTCTCGAACGCGCACAAGAACTGGGTTTGATTTATGCCACCCACGCCACCCCGCCTAAAGAACCCAAAGACAATGAGTAAATCCATGAATAACGACCCAACGCCACGCATCTTCAATCGCCAGGGAGAGACAGAAAGCAAACGTCCCTGGTTCGAGATCAAGAACAGGGTCACCGAGACTGGCAGCAAAGCCGTTGAAGTGATGATTTACGACAACATCGGCAGCTGGGGCTTGCGTGCCACCGACTTTGTACGCGATCTGAAGGCCATGGATGATGGCTCATCCAACATCATTGTCGCCATCGACAGTGATGGCGGCGATGTCTTCGACGGCTTTGCCATCAGCAATGCGCTATCCCGCTTGGGTGAACGGTGCACTGCACGGATTGATGGGCTCGCCGCCAGTGCCGCCAGCATCATTGCTTGCGGTGCCCATAAGGTGGTGATGGCTGCCAATACCCAGATGATGATCCACAACCCGTGGACCGCTGTGGCTGGTGATGCGGATGAGCTGCGGCAGACAGCCAATATGCTCGACAAAGTTACGGACGGCCTGGTTGCAACCTACCAAGCCAAAGCCCCCAAGCTGGAAGCCGCCCGACTCAAACAGATGTTAAACGATGAGACTTGGCTCTCACCCGTAGAGGCAATTGCATTGGGTTTGGCGGATGAGGTCGAAGGGGTGACACAGCCGAAAGCACGTGCCATGTCGCCCATTCTGGCCAGCTATCGCAAAGTCCCAAAGAATCTGATTACCCCTGCTGATCCGGTACCGGAAAACAATCCACCGTCGCCACCCCAACCCAATGCGGCAGCATTAGCCCTGAAGGTGCTCAGCGCTTGCCGCGAAGCTGGCCTCGCTGACATGACCGAATCGGTGTTGATGAGTATTGAAAACATGGACCAGATCGAAGCCAGCATCACGCGGGCCAAGGGCGTGCAGGCTCTGTGTTTTGCCGCCAAATTCCCGGAGCTGGCGAGCGACTTCATCAAGGCAGGACTGGCAACGGAAGCCGTCAAGGCGCGGTTGTTCGACAAGCTATCCCAGCTCGAAGGCAACGAAATAAATAACAGCTTGCCGCCAGAACTAGAGCCGGAAAAGACCCCCGCAAAAGCAACGCCGCAATGCATCTATGACCAACGCCGTCAAAGCAGGATGCCCCACTCCCCATCAAACAAAAGGACTACATCTTGAATCGTATTGAATCCGTCCATGCCGGTGAATTCCTGCTCTCAGAGGGAGAAGGCGATATTTCGCGTGACCAAGGCAATGTGATTGCTGGTGATGCACTGCTTACGGGACAGGTGCTGGGCATCAAGACCGACACCAAGGAATACGCGCCCTATAACAATGCCGCTACTGACGGCAGCGAAGTAGCCGTGGCAGTTCTGTACGGACCGCTTCCTGCTTCTACCTCACCGCGCCCTGCATTGCTGATTACACGTTTGGCTGAAATCGCCAAGGCCCGTCTGGTCGGACTGGATGAAGCGGGCAAGACTGATCTCGCCAAGCAATTTCTGATCGTGCGATAAGCAGGGATCACGAAAAGAGAAATCGAACGAATGACTGTTCAGAGGGCACCACGCTGTCGTAAGCGAGTTATCGCTTGATCAATGCGAGGTAGGTATTGCTGAATTGGATGGTTACGAGAGGCCACGATATGGGCAGGCTTGACCCCTAGCGGCTGAGGAAGGACAGAAAGCGGGCGATTATTGCCATATGGCTTATTAAGTAAGGTTTCAACCGAGTAAGCTGATTCGTACAAGCTGCCCAGCATGACAACATCTATTCGATTCTGCATCAACATGGCAAGTCGTGCGCTTAGGGAACTTGCTTCTTCCTCCACAGTAAACAATGTGCCGCGGTAGCCAGCAAAATCGCCACTGTATTGAGCACCCTGTGCAATACCGACCCTTTTGCCCTTCAGATCATGGATCGTTTGATAGGCAAATTCATCGCCGGCAATTACCACTAACCAGATGGAGAAATTAAATATTTGCTTGGAATAAGAAAGCCTTTGAGCACGATCTTTTGTCCAGCTCGCTCCCCATAAAAGCCCCTCACCCCTTTCCGCCATTTTGATGGCACGTCGCCAAGGGTAGACCTTTACATTGAACTGAATACCCGCTTCTGCCCCAATCTTGTCAATCAACGCTTGCCGTGCGACTTCCATGGGCAACACATAACCGTCTTTATCGCACTTTTCGCCCAAAAATAAAGTAACAGTGGGACGATTGATGACGCGAGGTGGATCGGCAAAAGCGGTCAACGACATGCAGATGAAAACCAACAGCTGCCGCATGAATGCGAAAAGATTACCGCCCCCAGGGAGACGGTTACAAGCTGCATTGAGGGTGAACGAAGGCTGCATGACTGAGGCCGCTTGAAAGAGGAAAAAGTAATAATAAATAATATACTAATCTAAAGAGATGAAATTACCTCAATCTTGTCGTTGAAATTGCACTAACTTCCGCCTTTCTACTTCTCAGCCCGCCGTGTGCGGGCTTTTTTTATGGAGTTCTCCATATGGCAAGTATCAGCTTGTTTGATGATGACGCCTTCTCACTGTCTACCCTGACTGGTGTGATCAATGACATACCCCATTTGCCTTCAAGGCTGGGAGATTTGAATCTGTTCGATGAAGAAGGTCTTCAGACAACCACCATTCAAATTGAAAAAGATGGCGACTCATTCAGCTTGGTTGAAGCGGCTCAACGTGGTTCGCCGGGACAAGTCGTAGTTGGCTCCAAGCGCGAAATGCTGCCTTTCAATACGCTGCATTTACCGCAGCGTGCCACCATCACCGCCGATGAAATTCAAAACGTGCGAGGCTGGGGCGGGCAAACCGATTTGGCTGCACTACAGACCGTAGTTACCAACCGCATCAAAAAGATGCGCATCCAGATGGATATCACGCATGAATGGCAACGATTAGGCGCACTCAAGGGGCTCATTCTAGATGCGGATGGCAAACGCCCACTGGTCAACCTGCTGGATCGTTTCGGTATTGAACAATCTGTCGTTAAATTCGATCTAGCTAAGCAAGACAATGAGCTGCGCCTCAAATGCGACGATGTGTCGACGTTGATCGAGGATGCGCTAGGCGCAATGCCCTTTTCCCATGGCCGGGTAATCTGCGGTCACAACTTCTGGCGCAGCCTGATTGTTCACAAAGCAGTTAAAGAAACCTACCTCAACACCCAACACGCAGCTGAATTACGCGGCGATATGCGTGGAAGTTTTGAGTTTGGTGGTCTGGTGTTTGAGCGTTATCGCGGTAAGGTCGGTAGCATCAAGTTTGTCCATGATGACGAAGCGTTTGCCTTCCCGGAGGGCTCGCCCGATCTATATATCGCCCGGTTTGCGCCCGCTGACTATACAGATACCGTCAATACAATGGGAATGCCGTATTACGCCCAGCAGGAACCATTGAGCATGCGGAAGGGCATTGAATTGGAAAGCCAGTCAAATCCGCTATTCCTATGTAAGAAGCCTAAAGCCATCATCAAGTTGACGGTTTAATCATGGACTTCCGTGCATTGGCACAAGCGATGGATGAAACCCTGTTCATGGCACTGGCTGACGTGGGCGAACTCGATGGCAAGCCGGTGCGCGGTATGTTCGCTGCACCCTGGCTGCAACCCGCCTTGGGCAAACTCAACACCAGTATCCGCGAACCGCACTTTATCGTGCGGGATAGCGATTGCACGCAGGTGCGCCGGGGAGCCCAGGGCAGCGTCCTAACGATCCAAGGCATGGGCTGCTTTGAAGTGGTCAGTATCGAACCCGACGGCAGCGGATTGACCACCCTGGTACTGCGTGAACGGAGCACTCGCTGATGCCTGTCACACTCCGATCTGAAATCAACCTGCAACCCGTCCTGGCGCTCTCCCATGCATTGAAGGAAGAGGCAGTACGTAATGCATGGCGACGTGCAATGCGTAAGACCGGCAACTGGGTTAAAACCCACGTCGCCAAGGTGTTGTCGCCAGAACTGAAGATCCCGCAAAAGGTGCTAAAGCAGCGGCTGTACTTCTTCCTGCGTTCCAAGATGATGGAGGGCAAGGTATGGCTCGGTATCAACCCGATTGAGGCAGACCGCCTGGGCCAACCGCGCCAAAATCGTACCGGCATCACAGCCGGACGCCATCGCTTTGAACAAGCCTGGATTTACCAAGGTAAGCAAGGCGGTCAACAAGGGAAGGTATTCCGGCGTGTCGGGCGGGCGCGTACGCCCTATACACGCGTCCACCTTGATATCGACGATGCTGGTGAAAGGGCTTTCCGTGCCGTCACAGCCCAGGCGGAAGCGAGACTGCTGGCTATCTTCGAGCAGGAACTGCGCTGGGAAATCAACAAGGTCAAACGATGATTACCCAATTACACGAAACCATCGTGGCGCATCTGCAATCACGGCTGCCCAGCTTGCAGGTGTGCGCCTACCCGGATCTGCAGGCGCGGGTACAGCTGCCTTTGCTGGTGATCGAGCTGAGTGAATTTGAGCCCGGTGATGATCCCGGTACCGGACAACTTGCCCTGATCGCCACGATGCAGGCCCGGTTGATCTTGGACCCGACCAGCCCGGATGCCGAGCTGCATATCCGCCAACTGGCTGCCCGTGTGGGCGCTGAAATCCATCGTGCCATGAACTTTGGATTGCCAATCACTCCAGCACGCATCCGGCAGATCGGACCTGATGGGTTCAGCCGTGCCGAGCTGGATGGCTATCTGATCTGGCTGATCGAATGGGTTCACGAGCTGGATATCGGCGAGATCGAGGATCTGACTTTGCCTGCCATTTCGCCGACCCAGATCGCCTGGGGCTTTGAGCCAGATGTGGGTATCGGGCATGCCGACCAGTACGAGGTAATCCGCCTACCATGAGTTATGAACTGTCTGAGCTAGACCGCATGGTAGCCGGTCTGATTGAGCCGGGTTGCGTTGCAGCCGTGCAAATGAAGCCCCCTCGCGTCAAGATCGAGGCCGATGGCTGGGTGTCCGATTGGTTACCCTGGTTTGCATTTGCTGCAGGCAAGGCCCGCTATTGGCGTCCGCCCTCAGTAGGCGAGCAAGCCATACTGCTCAACCCCTCCGGCGACCCTGCCCAAGGATTCGCCCTGGTAGGGTTCTATACCACTAACTACGCTGGTGACGGTCGAGAGGACATCGTTGGCTGGCTGATGCCAGATGGCGCAGTCATGGAATATGACCATGCCCAACACAGCCTGTTGGTAGCAGGTATCCAGTCAGCGACGGTCCAGGCATCGACCCAGGTCATCGTTGATTGTCCTGAAACCGCCTTCACGGGCAATGTCACGATACAAGGCAAGTTGACCGTTGTTGGGGATGCTCTGTTCAAAGCCAAGGCGACAGTGACCGCACTATTCAGCTACCTGTCCGGACTTGCTGGATTTGGCGGAAGTGGTGGCGGTAGCGTGATTCAAGGCTCACTGCAGCAAGCCGGTGGCCAACTCAGTTCGAACGGGGTCGTGCTCGACTCCCACACCCATCAGGAACAAGGCGACGGTCAACCGACCAGTCCACCCATCAAGTAAACCCACCTAACAGCCCGCCTCAAGCGGGCTTTTTTTTGGAGATCGCGTATGAGCAAGGCACAACCCATCGTCACCTACTGGGATAAGGCATACAAATCACGGGTATTGATCACCCCTGAAGATCGCACCTTAGTGGTCGACAATCATCAGGTCATCATCAGCGAACCGGACGAAATTGCCTATCTCGACAAGCACGCGGACTTCGAACGTCAGAAGGAGGCTTGATGCCATGTCCTTACAAGGTATGAGCCGCAATAGCGGGGCTGCCTTGGCCGGTATCGATCATCTGCGCCAGTCAATTGAAGACATTCTCTCTACCCCAATCGGCAGCCGACGCATGCGGCCAGAGTACGGTAGTAATCTGCCTCGCATGGTTGATCAACCGGGCAATGCAGGTTGGGTAGCCGCCATCCAGGCAGAAGCCGCACGGGCCATTGCCCGATGGGAACCCCGCTTCCAATTGAAAAGCGTCACCCTGTCTGCTGCATTGGAAGGTCGCTACCACTTTCGGATTGAGGGGGACTATCAGGGGGGAGCACAGGTTTTGGAGTTAAGCGCATGAGTATCGATCTGACACGGATACCGGCACCCGATCTGGTCGAGGTACTGGCGTTTGAATCCATCTATGCAGACAAGTTGGCAGCTTTCCAGGCGGTCTATCCCGATTACACCGCAGCGCTCGAATCCGATCCTGTCGTCAAACTATTGGAACTGAGCGCCTACGATGAATTGATGCTGCGTGCCCGTATCAACGATGCGGCGAGGGCTTCGATGCTGGCTTACGCCTGTGGCAATGATCTCGATCACCGCGCCGCTGATTATGGGGTACAGCGTAGCCTGCTCATACCCAAACAGCCGGATGCCTATCCGCCCATCGAGGCAGTCTGGGAAGATGATGAGCGCTTGCGGCTGCGTTGCCAGATGGCACTGGAACAGGCGACGGTAGCAGGAAGTCGTGGCGCCTATCTGTTCCATGCCTTGTCCGCCTCAGCCCAGATCGCGGATGTCTCCATTGATGCGCCGACGTTTTCCCTGGCAACGATGACGGATGCGGTCAGCAAGAAACTACCCGCCGGTGCGCTGGTTCTGGTCTGTCAGTACGCAGCTGGAATAGACAATCCTTTACCGGGCGATGTGGCGGTCACGCTCTTGCCCCGTCCTGGCGTCGAGGATGCTGCAGCCTTACTGACATTGGCGGAGCACGCCTTATCTGCCGATGAAATCCGCCCACTGACAGACCGACCTCGTATTGGTTTGGGGAAGCCCAAGCCCTTTCGAGTAGTTGCGACCATAACGATGGAAGCTGGGCCAGACAGTGACGTGGTCATGGGCCATGCACGCCAACGCCTGGATGCACTGCTCGCCGAGTCCCGCAAACTTGGGCGCGAGCTGCCCTTGTCTGCGCTGTATGCGGCTTTGCATGTACCGGGCGTACGCAGCGTCTATTTGGAAGAGCCCCAAGCGCCTATCGTCTGTGACCTTCGGGAGTATCCGGAATGCACGGGCATCGTGCTGAGCAAGGGGAAAGTCTGATGCATCAACTGCTTCCTCCTAACCGCACAGCACTGGAAGCAGCATTGGCCGATGCACGAGCGGGCAAGCTAGATCCCAGGCCGCTTGCCTATCTGGCCGATTCGTCTCGCTGCCCTAAGTCATTTCTACCCTGGCTGGCATGGTCATTGGCCGTCGAAGGGTGGGACGAAACACTCGATGAAACCAAACGCCGCGCCTTAATCCGCAACAGCATCGCAATTCACAAGCGTAAGGGCACAGCGGGTTCGGTACGCCGCGCACTCGATTCACTGGGCATCAAGGTCGAATTCAAAGAATGGCAAAGCTTACCGGGTGCTGCGCCCTATACGTTCCTGCTGACGGCCTGGGTGAATGACAACCTCGGCGACGGTCTGCTCGCTTCTTCGCAATTGCATGAGCGCATTCGCCGGGTAGTCGATGCTACGCGGAATGTACGCAGCCACTACACCCTGCGAATCGGTGCGCGTTTCGACAATCAACTTTATTTAGCCGGCGGTCTGCAGCTGATGACACAAGTAAGCCATAGCGCCTGTGCCGATGCCAAAGTGCAAGTCGGTCACCACCTGCGCGCAAGTACCAGCCTGCAAGTACTGCCGCAGCTAAAACTCACTCTGAAAGCCAGTCTATGACGCCACTGGTACCGGTCATTCAACAAGCGGCCTTATCCGCCATTCAGCGTGCCGATGCGACCGGCATCGCACTACAGATTACCCACATCGCGATAGGCACCACTGCCTATGCACCAACCCAGGGTCACACTGCACTTAAAACAGAACTGGCGCGTTATCGCATTGCCAGTGGTAACCGCTTAAGCCCGACCTTGCTGCATATGGATGTACTGGCCGATGGGCTGGTCGAGGGCTGGGTAAGGGAAGTTGGTGTGATCTGTAACGACAACATCTTGCTAGCCGTCTGGAGTCATCCCGATCAGGTAATCGGCTTCAAGCCTGCCAACCAGACCCTGGCCATCGCATTTGACCTTGATCTTTCGGTGCTGCCTGCAGGCAGCGTCACCATCAACACCACCGCGCCTAATTTTAATCTGGCGATGGCGGAACACCTGAGCGTACAGGCAGCCATGAGTTTCTATCTGGCTCGCCTGCAGCTTGAACCCCTATTGAAGCATTAAGGAGCACACTACATGAGTCTGGAACAGGCCATCAGTGAACAGACACGGGAAGTCAAAGCCCTGGTCGAGGTAGTAAAAGGCAAACAGTCTGCGATTGATGCCCGTGTGCAAACAAAGATCGGCGAGATGGACCAATGGATGCTCGTCAACACCCCAGAAAAACGCTGGGTAAAGGACATCACGATTGGCGGCAGCACCGACAAGTGTTACCCGGTCTGGTGGATGGGTGAGTCACCGGGAGAGGCAGGGGTAACCCGCATCAACATCGGACGGCCATTTAACTGGAACGAAGACACGCGGCCTTTGAATAAAGCGAGTGCGCACCAAGCCAGCCTGTTGCTTGTGCTTGAGCAGGGTGACTGTGCCTGGGGCGGTGGTCCAACGGTGTTCAAGTACCTTCATTACGCCTATGTCTATAACCCCACGATCAGCCACCCGAGCTTCAGTATGTATTGCAAGGAGTACAAGCTCGATAACAGCAAACCCAGCCATAACAACGTTGCGAACGGTGCATTCGGGCAGTACTGCTCTGTGATGTCGGGGTTGTACCTGCGAGGGGGCGGCTTGAAATACCGGATCATCGCCAACCGGCCACTATTGAATTTCGGCTTTCATGATGGCTCAGGCGCGGAGCGCGTTATTCACACTGCCGATCACGTCAATACACGCTGGGAAGCCGAGCCGATTCCCTTTGATGCCGACGAGGCAAAGCGGTATTGCCCAGCTCAGACGACCAGAGGCTAACGGCAGTTACTCCCCCTAGTGCAAGGAATAACCGATGCAACATGCTTTTCTACTGATTCGCCGCCTGCCCAATGGTATGCAGAATGTCCCGGCAACGATGCTGCGCGAGGTCGGTATCGATGACGAAACAGCTGCTAAATTGATTCGCGAGGCTAAGCTCGATGTATTGCGCATCCAGCGCGACCAGCTGCTGCGCGACTGCGACAAGACCCAGTTACCCGACATGCCGATCACAGTGCAACAAAAGGAAGCCTGGGCGCGGTACCGGTCCGCCTTACGGGACATGCCAGAAAACCTGACGGACCTCGATAACGTGCAGTGGCCGGTACCGCCCGGCATCCTATGACCTGTATCGACCCTGACCCAAGCCCGCTTACTGCGGGCTTTATTCATTTCTGGGAGGCGTAATGCCCAAGCTCGACCTATATCACGGCGTTACCGTCAAACTGCTGGACATCGGTCCACGCACGGTGTCGCTACCTTCATCGTCCATCATCGGCTTGGTCGATGTTTATGCGCCCGGTACCGGACTGGTCCAGCCCAACAAACCGGTCAAGATTACCAACCTCAAAGAAGGCGCACAGGCGTTTGGCGTTAACAGTCCGATCTATCAGCAGCTAAAAACCATCTACGCCAAGACCAGTGCTGTTGTTGCGGCAATCGGCGTGGAAAAGAACGCCGATGCCAATGCTCAGACCAGCGCCATCATTGGCGGCGTGACTGGTACCGGCGTACGTACTGGCCTGCAGGCGCTGCTCGATGCCAAGAGCGAAATCGCGCTCCATCCTCGCTTGATCGTCGCACCCGGTCATTCGTCCAAGCAGGCCGTTGCTGCTGCCATGGACAGTTTGGCTGGCAAGCTAAGGGCGATAGCCATCATCGACGGGCCTAACACGACAGATGATGCAGCGATTGCCTACGCACAGAACTTCGGTAGCAAACGCCTGTATATGGTGGATGCAGGTGGTATCAAGGTATGGGACAGCGTGCTCAATGGACCGGTGGTATTACCCGCATCCGCTGCGGTCGCGGGGATGTTCGCTGCCCGTGATGCCGAAGTGGGTTTCTGGGCTTCACCGTCTAATAGCGAATTTGCCGAAGTGTTGGGTACCGGTCGTCCCGTTGAATACCTGTATGGCGACCCGACCTGCCGCGCCAACCTGCTGAACCAGCAGTTCATCACCACCATCATTCGCGAGGGCGGGTTCAGGCTATGGGGCAATCGCACCCTGAGCAGCGACCCCAAGTGGTCATTCGTTACCCGCGTGCGTACCACCGATATGGTGATGGACGCCATCCTGGCCGGTCACCAGTGGGCAGTCGACCGAGGGCTCACCAAGACGTTTGTGAAAGACGTCACCGAAGGCATCAATGCTTTTATGCGGGATCTGCGCAATGCAGGCGCCCTGATCAATTTCGAAGTCTTTCCAGATCCATTGCTCAACACCGCCAGCCAGCTGGAAGAGGGCAAGGCGTACTGGAATATCCGGTTTACAGACGTCCCACCTGCCGAAAACCCAATCTTCCAGATCGAGGTAACCAATCAATGGATTACCGAAATCCTCGGTCAATAAGGACAGCCCATGATTCCGCAAACACTGACCAACTTTAACCTGTTCGTGGATGGCCGCAGCTATGCGGGCTGTGCCACCAAGATTCAACTGCCCAAGCTGAAAAGAAAAACCGAAGAACACCGCGCCGGGGGCATGGACGCCCCTATCGATATGGCCCTTGGCCTGGAAAAACTCGACGGCGCAGGTTTCACCCTCGCCGGTATTGATCGCGCCTCGCTGGCGATGTTTGGCATCGCCAACGCCAGTGCTTTCAGCGGGGTATTTCGAGGTAACTTCGCCGACAAGAATGGAGCCGTAACTTCCGTTGTCGTGACCTATCGCGGCATGCTGACCGAACTTGATATGGGGGAATGGGAAGCCGGCAAGAAGAATGAAACCAAGTACTCCCTCTCGCTCGACTACTACAAGCTGGAAATAGGCGGCGCGGTAGTATTCGAGATCGACCCGCTTGGTATGGTGCGCATCATCGATGGCAAGGACGAACTTGCTGCAGAGCGTACCGCATTGGGCCTGTAAACCTTTCCTTAACAAATCAGGACCTACATCTATGCAAGAATCAATCCCTCTGTCCAAGCCCATTACCTTGAATGGCGTGCAAGTGGATCGGCTGACGCTGCGTGAACCTACTGTCGGTGACCAGCTGATAGCTCGCAAGATCGCCGCACAGGACGATGTACAGTTTGAACTGAACATGTTTGCCAGCTTGGCAGGCTGCTCTCCCAATGACTTGCACCAACTTCCCCTGCGCGACTACGACAAACTGCAAAAGGCTTATCTTCGGCTATCTGATCCAACTGCAGTTACCCCCACCAGCCAGCCAACAATGGCTGACGTGGGCACGATCCTTGGCTGAGCACTACGGCTGGGGACCGGCAGAAATCAAAGCGATACCGCTGTCTGAACTGTCGCTTTGGCTGCCGGTTGAGGATATCCACGCACGGTAAAGGGTTTACATGAGTAAAGACATCGCCGTTGGCATTGTCATCGGCGGTGCCGTCTCGGCCTCGCTCGGTGCTGCCCTTGGTAAAACCCAGCATGGCCTGGACGGATTGCAAAAGCGTCTTGGCGATACCAGCAACATCCGCAAGCTGATCGGCGAGACGCAACGCCTTCAACGCGAAATGGATGCGGCAGACAACGCCAGCCGCCAGATTGGCGTCACGTCCTATCAGAAGATCAGAGCGGAGATGAAAGGGCTGGCCAAGGAAGCTCAGGCCAGCACCGGTACCGTCGCGGATCTGACCAACAAGCTGTCGGCTGCCCAACAGGCCGCGACATTGGGCAAAACTGCATTGCCCAGTCTACAAGCTGAGCATGAGGCCCTGGCCCGGAACAATAAGCTGCTGCAGGCTCAGGCTGAAATCAAACGCGCCACTTGGCAGGATGCCAGGAACAACACGGCACTCAGCCAACAGGAGAAGCTGGCGAGCAAGCAGGCGTATGAAGCAACACGCGAACAGGCCAAGCAGGCACGCGCCTTAACTGAGGCCAAGCGTGCCCAGGTACAAGCCACCAAAGCCCAGATCGCTGCCGAAGGGCAGGCACAGCATGCCCTGGACAAGGCTGTCAGACAGGAAAAGCGTGCGCAGGAAGCGCTCGCCAGCAAGCGGACTGAGCTGAAGACGGTCACCCGCGCCCATCTGGAAACCAAGCGTGCTGTTGCCAGCCATGCAGCCCAGGTGGGCATGTTGGGCAATGCAGTGCAGCGCACCGATAAGGCGTTACGCTATCAACTGCCGGTGATCGGTGATGCGACACGGGCGACCAGCAAGCTAAGTGATGCAAATCGCTCAGCGGTTACCAGCCAGCAGCAGCTGGCAAACAGCCCGCTACGTGATCGGCTCGCCGCCAATATCGGCGCATTGCGCAGCATGGGTATCGAGGTGGGCAAACTCGATATCGCTTTGCAAAAGCTGTCACGCACCGAGAAAGGTATGCAATGGCAGCAAGCCGGTTTGCAAAAGATGCAGAGCGGACTGGCCTTGGGTCGTACTGCGGGGCTTGCCATCGGCAGTGCAGCAATACCTACCCGGATAGCAGGCAACTTCCAGGCGGAAATCCGCGATATCGCCATCAAGGGTGGTATTGCCGGTAAACCTGAAGAACTGGCCCTGGCGAAAAGCATCAAGCAAACGGCCGAGCAGCAGAAGATGAGCAGTACCGACCTGGCACAGGCAATCAACGGCCTGGTGACACAGGGCATGGAGGTGAACGAAGCCACCACGCATGGCAATCTGCTGGCTGAATTGATCAAGGGCCAGAAGATGGCGCCAGAGGATGCCGCCAAGCTGATCTTTTCGTTTGGTCAGAATGGCGTCAAACCAGAACAGATGCGCAAGTCGATGGGCGAAGTCGCCATCGCCGGTGATTTGGGGGCATTTGAAGCGGACAAGATGGCTCGCTATATGCCAGAACTGCTTGCCACGACAGGTGCGCTGGGCTTCCAAGGGCCAGAAGCCGTACGCTATCTGTCGGCCAGCCTACAGGCACAGGTCAAACTGACGGGTGATCCAGATAGTGCCGCCAATAACCTGAAGAACCTGCTGGGCAAGATCACCGCACCCGATACCGCCAAGAAATTCGAGGAAGCGAGTATCGATCTGCAAGCCTCCATGCAGGCGTATATCCAACGTGGCTACAACCCCATCGAGGCGTTCATCACACTTACCGAACGGCTGCAGGCGGAGAAAGACTCGGGCCAGGCGCAGAAACTGGCGGCACTGAAGTCGAAAATCCAGCGCAGCAATAACGCCGGTGAAGAGAATGCCGCACTGGATGCCTATTTGAAGATGGCGGGTTTGGCAGATGTGCTGACTGACCAGCAGGCCCGCGCTGGCGCTTTGGCGCAGATCAAGTACGGCAGTCAGATCGAGCAGGATCTGGCCAAGATGAAAACCAACGACGGTGGACTGAAGCTCAGCAAAGACAAGGCGGATCGGGACGCACTGTCGAACTCAAAGTGGGATGCTGCCAAGAACAGCCTGAGCGCCGCCCTGGGTGAAATCGGCGATGCTATCCGCCCTATGACAGACCGTATAGCCGAGCTGGCAAGCAGTACAGGCAAGTTCGTGGTGGGATTCACGCAAGCCAACCCAGGTGTCGCGCTGGGGGCGTTGGCCGTCAGTATCGGCGCTTTGGGTGTTGCAGCGAAACGGATCACCACCGGCATGGTCCAATGGGGTGCTGGCAGGCTGCTTGGTGGGTCAGGAATTAGGCTGCCTGACACCTTGAGTAAAACTACAGGCAGTCTTGCCAGCCATAAGGGTGCCGCAATCGGTTCTCGTGTACTCGGCGTACAGCCGGTATTGGTCACCAATTGGCCCGGTAAGGGGCTGCCGGACCTGGGCGGGTTAAGTGGCAAAGGGAGTGAGTTGAATTCACACCCTTCAAAACGTGGACGCTTTGCTCGGATGAGAGAGGCGATACGCAATACCCGTGCGCGGATAGGCAATGCCGTTGCTGCTTCTACACCGCGCAGTGTGGGTGGCGCTCTTGTGCGTGGCGCAGCAAAAGTCGGTGGGGCTGCCCTGGTCGTTGGTACGGCAGGCAGTCAGGTTTACGACACCTTCAAAAACGCCAAGACCAGTGAAGAGAAAGGGCGCGGCTATAGCAGCGCAGCGGGCGGACTTGGGGGTGGATTTATCGGTGCCAAGGTGGGTGCGCTTGTGGGCAGCTTGGTGCTTCCTGGCATTGGTACCGTCATCGGTGGTTTGGTCGGTAGCGCTGTCGGTGTCATTGCTGGGGAAAAGCTTGGCGGGGTGATCGGCAGCAAGATCGGTCAAACCGTACAGTCAAAGACGATTGCTGGAATTCCAGCAATCTCCAAAACCCCCATGGCTGTAGTGCCTGCAACTGTAGCTCCCCCCACTAAACCCAAAACACCTCCAGCCATCACCCAGCAACTCACCTTCAGCCCCACCATTGAAGTCAAAGTCCTGGGCGACGCCAAAAACCCTCAGCAGATTGCCACTTCCATCGCACCGCACCTCAAAGCGTTGTTTGACCAATGGGCAGCACAGCTAAAGCCCAGCAGCAGCGGGCGTATGTACGACCCAATAGGAGGTTAAATGGCAATCGTCACATTACTGGGTAAAGCGCTCGATAGCGCCACCCAGGCGGCAGGGGCTGCCCGTTTGCCTGGTGCAGTTCGGGATCTGGGTGGCGCCGTTGCTCAGACCAACAGTGCATCAGAACTGGTCGACAAAGCGGCAGGGCTGATGTCTGCTGGCTCGCCACTACTGGGCAAGGGCTCAGCCAAGGCAGCGCAGCTATCAGGATTGATCGGCTTGGCTGCCAAAGACCTAGGAAACACGCATCACCTGCTATTGATTGCAGCAGCTGAAAAACTCTCACGGTCGAACTCTGTCCTTAAGCAATCCATAGGCAAAGCCATCGGTGACTATGCCCAGCTGAGCGGGCCGGCTCAGGCTGCCCTTGCCAAGCTGCCACCCGGTACCGCCAAACTTCCCATCGTCCAGTCAATGAACAAGCGGCTACAAGGTGCGCTGCCGCAGATAGGGCATGCGGACGGGAACGGGTTTCTGCTGGAACTCTCGACGCAGAAAGGCCAGCCATTCCGGTTCAGTCTTGGAAAAGCAACCTATGAAACGCTCAAGCGGCAGACCCAGTTTGGTATTGCTGATCAAGAGCGCCTTACTCGTCGCCACGCTGAGCAAGCCACCGGTCTCGGTACCGACAAAATCACCCTGCGCGGTGCAATCTTCCTGGCACGTGAAGGCGCTGGACATATTGATCGCCTGCGGGCCATCGGTGAGCAATTGCAGCCGCTTATCTTGACCACGGGTTACGGCCAGCACCTGGGGCGATGGTATCTGAACAGTATCGACGAGGAGCAGGCTCATCTGTTCAACGATGGCGCTTATCGTAAACAAACATTCAGCCTGGAGTTAACCCGCTATGGCGAAGATTATCAGAACGTCTGACGGCGATTTTTTGGACCAGCTTTGTCTGGCGGAATATGGGCACCTGAAAGGCTCGCTGGAAGCGGTACTCGACGCCAACCCAGGCTTGGCAGAAGTTCCAGAACCTTATTCATTGGGTATGCATATCGTTCTACCGGACCTGCCTAAGCCCTCGAATGCCAGTGTGACTTTGTGGGAGTAAGCAATGCGGCCTATATATCGCATCCTGGCTGACGGCAAGGACATCACAGCCTTATTACAGGATCGGCTGCTCAGCATCAGCATTACCGACAAGGCTGGGGTTGATGCAGACGAGTTGACCATCAAGATCGACGACCGCGAAGGCAAAGTAGCCATGCCGCGCACTGGTGCGATGCTGGAAGTCAGCCTGGGTTATGAAGAAACGGGTTTGACACGAATTGGCCGGTACCGCATTGACGAGATTGGGTCGAGCGGACCGCCCCAGGCCATGACGCTCAGTGGTCGTCCCGCCAATATGGCAAGTGCCATCAAACAAGTAAGGCGGCATAGCTGGGATAAGGTCAGTCTTGCCACCATTGTGGCGGACATCGCCAAGCGCAATAAACTCAAGCCGGTCTGCCAAGTGAAAGCCACGGTGGCGAGAGCCGATCAGTTCAATGAGTCCGATCTGCACTTCATCACACGCTTGGCGGGCCAATACGATGCAACCGCCACCATTAAGGGAGAGCAGCTACTGGTGTTACCACGTGGCGGCCAAAACAAGTCTAGAAGTGGCAAAGTCTTACCCACCATCGTTCTCCACCGTCGGGACATTACGAGCTGGTCATTCAAACGTAGCGACCGCAAAGCAGCGGTTGGTGCCGTTGCCAAGCACCACGATAAAGAAAGCGGGAAGACGCTGCGTGTTCTGACACCAGGCGGTGACAATCAGAGTGCACTTCGGGTTGCCCGTCATGCCAGTGCAAGCCCAGGGGCTGCTGGTGCCAATGCCAATGCAAGTGCAAAACGAGCGCAACGAAGTGAAATCACGCTCAGCCTGAACTTATGTGGCCGCGCGGATCTGGTCGCCGAGCGGAAACTACGCACACAAGGTATCAAGGAAGGCGTCGACCATCTGTGGACTATCGACAGCGTGATGCAGGAGTACGTACCCAATGGCGGGTGGACCAGTTCAGTCGAACTGATCCTGAATAAACAGGCTGAGCCAAAGAAGAAAGGTAAAGGGAAACAGCCAGCCAAGCAGTTAAAGGCCATGACGCCTTAATAGGATCTACACACCAACAAGCCGCCCATGAGGCGGCTTTTTATATGAGGATGCAACATGCAGGAACACGATAAGTCGCTGCTTGAACTAATGGCTGTTGGGGCGGCAATTGCACTGGGTAAGATGTTGGCGAGCGATGAGGTGATCAGTAAACGCCTGATAGTAGGACGGGCAATTTTAGGTAGTGCCAGCAGTGTTTTGGCGGGTTTGGCCTTACTGCAATTCCCGGCTATTCCGCCTTTGGCATTGATCGCACTGGGCTCCGTAATGGGCATTTTGGGTGCTCAGTTCATTGAAGTGTGGCTTAAGCGCCAAATTACCAAGATGGGAGGTGGGGAATGACAGCCATGCTGACACCAAATTTCAGCTTGTCTGAACTGACGGTGAGTGACACAGCAGCGAAACGTGGTTTAGACAATACGCCGCCTGATGTGGTGCTACCCCGCCTTCGTACCCTTGCCCTCACTATGGAAGCAGTACGCGCCCATCTGAATCATTCGCCCATCATTGTCAGCAGCGGCTATCGTTCTCCCGCGCTAAATAAGATAGTGAGTGGAACAACCACCTCAGCGCATTGTGAGGGGTGGGCTGTGGATTTCATTGCGCCGAAGTTTGGGACGCCACTATCGATCTGCCAGCTATTGGTTAACCTGCCGGATTTCCGGTTTGATCAGCTGATTTACGAGGGCTCTTGGATACACCTGAGCATTGATCCGCGACAGCGGCAGCAAGTGTTGACGATGCGCGATGGGAAGTACTTCCCAGGGCTTGTTGAAATGTGAGGGAGTAATTTCTTAAACGGTGTGAATGCGGGGAGTACCCGCATTCACGTCACTATGCGGCCAGATTTGTCGACAGCGTTGTTTGTAGCCCAGTTTTTACTGCCTCAATCACGCGGCAAAGGTAAACATATTTTGGATTAGGTTTCTGAGGAAGCGCGTACCACCACTCATCACCGAACACACGCTGCAACAGATCGCGGTCGGTCATGTGGTGATCAAGATATGCAGCGTCGTCATACATCTCGCGAGCATCGTCTTGGGTGATCTCGCCAGCACGTCGCTGGCGCAGCACTTCTGCCTGTACATGATCGCCCAGCCTGTCATCATCGTTTATTGTGTCTTGAATGCCTACCTTGAGATTACGAGCCAAGTAATGGCAACCACAACCCAAGAAGAATTGTTCAAGGTTTCGATTACCCCCCATTGCACCCCAGGAGGACGACCAAGCATCGCCGGAGCATTCAATGGTGATTTTTCCCTGCCCTGGCTTGTAGTTCTCGATGTAGACAGTGATTGGGTCTAGCTCCCAGCCTGCTTCAACTTGGGCGCCGACAATGCGCAAATTTGTAACAGTCGATTGCTCAATCTGCATGTCTGGGCAATTCCTCTAGCTTGCCTGCGGGTATGCTGGTCTACTATTCCATGCGTTCACAGCACCTACTTTGGTACGCCGTGAAACGCAGACATTGTGGCCCCGCGACTCATCGAGTGGGTTTGCTCCTTCGTTTTGATCGCACTGAACGTACCAGACGCCATACAGTTTGGACACAGTGGGCTCGCGGCTACAGAGTGGGCATGGGAGCATCGCCGACACGTCCACCTGATTTATTGGCTGTACTCCCCAACCGACTTGCGGACACTTTTCCTTCTAGTGGGTCGGGTAGCGGTGGCGTTGCGACTAGCTGTAATGCGCGATTCGATCCATGCTTTTACTTCGGACTCAATCCAGCCGACGCTACCTGTGCCCAAACGAATTTGGGTCGGAAAAGTAGCGTCATAGCTCGGGCTTTTGGTATCCAGCTTGTCGTAAATTGCGGATCGAGATAGTCCGGTTCTGGCTTCGACTTCCTTACGACGGATGATGATTGAAACAGATGGACTTGCAGCGCTCACGATGGATTCCTTTGGAAGAAAGTCAGAAAATAAAGCTAAATCTAACTTTCTGGCAAGGCCATTGCAAGTGGTCAGTTACTGCAACATTGTGGAAAAACATAAGAACTAGAAGAAAAGCTGTTGATTCTGTGAGAATTCCTGCGAATTGAAGAAGTGAAAATATTAAGTTAAATAGAACTTGTTAGCTGGCTAAGATGCTTACCAAGCAAAATAAACGCTTCTCTTCGCTCTTCCATTAGATCAGCACGTTGGTAAATCCGCTTCACCTTATTGTCCTCTGCGTGGTTCAAGCATTTCTCGATTACGTCGCCACGCACACCAAGGTTGCCTAGCATGGTTGCCCCTGTGCGGCGTAGATCGTGGGCTGTCCAATCGCCATCAGCTAGTCGTAAAGCGTCGGACGTCTTGGTACGCTTAGGGAGCGCAGTAGTGCGTTGCCTGTCTTTAATCTGTTTTTGGACAGTCTTGATGCATACATAGCCTTCGCGTCGCGTGGCAGGAAATACCCACGTATCATCTATCGCATAGGCTACTCGAGCTTTTGCAAATTCACGCGGACCTCGCAGTCGCTTGAACTGCTGCAAAGCAAAGTCGGAAAGGTGAATCACATGCGGCTCCCCATTCTTGCTATGCTCTGCGGGGATACGCCATTCTTTCTTTTCGAAATCCACATCTTGCCAACGCGCCCTTACGACTTCTCCAACCCGAGCCAGAGTAGAAAGCATTAGCCAGATAGCACACTGTGTCGGTAACTCCAGTCGGGCAGAGCCGGCAACATTCACCAGACCGGAAAACGGTACAGCAGCAGCGAGTTTGCGGATTTCATTCGGTGACAGCACACGACCTCGCTCCTGTTCTTTTCCGCCTGCATGCTCCTTGGATATAAGCGCCGTCGGGTCTATTTCCACGTACTCACGAATCAGCGCATAGCGAAACATCTGGCGTAAGTCAGATAGAACACGGTTCGCCATTCGGCCAACACCACGGGCAGTAATATCATCTAGCAAGGCCATGACATGCCTGCGGCGCACGTCTTCAAGCGCCATATTGCCAATAGAGGGCAATACGTCCTTCTCGAATGCACGCCGAACTTCTTTCCCCGCATCCTTACGCTTGGTCGCAGCGGCACTATGCCAAGCTTCAAACAGGCTGCTTATCGTATGCCGGTTCGCCAGCTTAGCAGCCTCCGCGTCGGCCTCTCGCAACCTCGCTGCCTCTTCCCGCTTTTGTCTCTCTGCCTGCTCTCGCTCGAAGTTGGCTTGCTCTATGGGGTCGACCCCTTCCGCGACTATGGCTCGTAGCCGGTCACGTTCAGCACGGATAGTCGCCAAGTCAGAAGCAGGCCAACTTCCGCAGCGCTTTTCCCGACGCTTGTCTCCGACTCGGAATTGGTAGGTAAAGCTGATGGATACCCGGTCATCACGACCAATCGACACCACGCCGGAAAGGCCGCCGCCATCTTTGACGGTTGTTCCCTTGGCTTCAAGCTTCAGACTTTTGAGGTAGAGGACCGTTAATTGGTTCTCACGTTTTGCCATTCTGCTGCCCCGACAAATGCCCCGACAAAAAATCAGGATTGGCGCGGATTGTGCCGGACTTCCTAGGAATGGGCAAGAACACAGAACCTAGTGTTTACAAGGGTTTCAGGCCATATATTGGATTCTTTAGGACATTGGTGGAACGCTATTCGCTAGCATGGGGTGCAAGGGGTAGGAGGTTCGAATCCTCTCGCTCCGACCAAGTAATACAAGGAAGCCTGATAACTCGGTTATCAGGCTTTTTGCTTTTGTACACGTGTGCATTTCAGCGCGTTAAGTTGGGATGCAGTGCTGGTGAACTTTGCTAGGTAGTGCTGGCGGGGATTTTGAGTCCCCTACATTGCTTAGCTGTGGGGGTAAGACTTGGATCTGTTGCTGTGGAATCAAAGGAATGATCAAAACAAAAAGCCCAGCATTTGCTGGGCTTTTTGTTTACATCTGGCTCCTCGACCTGGGCTCGAACCAGGGACCTACGGATTAACAGTCCGGCGCTCTACCGACTGAGCTATCGAGGAAAGGACGCGCAAGATACCGGTAGTAGCGGGACTTGTCAAAGCTTTGAGCGAAATATTTTCGCTTCAGTTGGGGGGCAGCTTGTTCACGCTGTCACGAATAGCGTAATGGCTTTGCACTATTGCGGTCGTGAAAAAATTCTTAGGAGGATATAGAAACAAAGAGCCCAGCGTCTGCTGGGCTCTTTGTTTACATCTGGCTCCTCGACCTGGGCTCGAACCAGGGACCTACGGATTAACAGTCCGGCGCTCTACCGACTGAGCTATCGAGGAAAGGACGCGCAAGATACCGGCCGTTTACGCGTTTGTCAAAGGTTCTGCAGTATTTCTTATGTATGCATGTCTTGATGGGTACTGAGCCGAGGCTATTTACTATCGGGTTGCGTCAATTCCCTCAGCGCTTGTCCCAGGGTTGTCAGCAGCTTTTCGACATCCTGGACGGTGGTCTCCGGGCAGATGAGCAGCATGTTATGAAATGGTGTGATCAGGATGCCCCTGTTGAGCAGATAGAGATGCAGCAGGTGTTCCAGGCTATGGTCCATTGCTGCGGCAGCCTCGGTCCCGGTTTGTGGAGGGTGAGGGCAGAACTGAAATTCAGTACGCGCTCCGACTTGGCTTACGCACCATGGGAGACCATATTGGCCGACAAGATCTCGCAGCCCTTTTGCCAGATGCTGCGCCAGACCGACCATATGGGCATAAGCCGCATCGGTCATGACATTTTCCAAGGTCGCGCGTATCGCTGCCATGGCGAGTGCATTGGCGGTCAGCGTGGTACCAATGCCGGAGTGTCCAGGTGCCGCTGCAGATTTGGCCGCTTGCATACGCTGAGCCAGCTGGGCGGTGAAGCCATACACGGCGCAAGGAACGCCACCGCCGATGGGCTTGCCCAGTACGAAAAAGTCGGGTTCTAGACCATATGCCTTGGCATATCCGCTGGGCCCGGTAGAGATGGTATGGGTCTCGTCACAAACAAGCAGTGCCCCGGCTGCGCGTATGAGTGAGCTTGCTTCAGTCCAGAAATCTGGCTGGGGCAGGACCATGCCGATATTAGTCATGACGGGCTCTGCCAATACACAAGCAATGTCGGCTTGAGCCAAGGCAGCCTTAAGGGCAGTCAGGTCGTTGAACTCAATCACGACAGTGTGTTCAGTCAGATCGTAAACCTGGCCCAGCAGGCTTTTACGCTGGGTTGGGACGCCATTGATCAGATCGACAAATACATCGTCCACCGTACCGTGGTAGCAGCCATTGAATACCAATACCTTGCTGCGGCCGGTAGCCGCACGTGCCCAGCGGATGACGAAGCGGTTTGCATCGGTTGCCGTCATGGCGAATTGCCAATACGGCAAGCCAAAACGTTCGGCAAGCAGTTCACCTACTCTGGCAGCATCCTCGCCTGGCAACATAGTGGTGAATCCATGCGCTGCTTGCCGGGTAACAGCAGCGGCAACCGCCTCTGGTGCGTGGCCGAACATCGCACCAGTATCTCCCAGGCAGAAATCCACATACTCGTGCCCATCGGCATCGCGAAAGCGGGCGCCTTTGGCGTGCTCGACAAAGAGTGGGAAAGGTGTGCCCCAGTCAGTCATCCAATGAAGTGGTACACCGTAAAGCAGATGTGCGTTGGCGCGTTGTGCCAGTGCCTGCGATCGCGGTCTGGCAGCGGCATAACGCTTCCGCTCACGTTCCAGTAATGCGGTCTGCCGGGCTGGGTGGATGCCTGTATGGTGGGCCATGTCGTCCTCTATCTGGTGAGATAAATCGTCACACTGCTTGAAATCCGCACCATTCTGCTGTCCGCCGCGTGAAACGTAAATTTCGCTATTCCGTTAGCCTGATCGTGAACTGCCTTTGGGTGTCCTCAAGGGGAGGCTTGCCCCGCCAGCCATCCATAAAGCCGGCTGTTATCAGCCCAGGCGGCATTGAAGCGGAAGAAACGCGTTGGCGTGCCCATAGGGTGGTAGAAATGCCCAGGTGCTAGCGTAATGCCGACAGTGGCGGCTGCGCTGGTGAGTTGGTCGACATCCAGCGTTGGTGGTGCTTCAGCCCATAGAAACAAGCCGCTAGCGGGTTGGTGGAAAACTGACCAGCCCAGTTCTGTCAGACGCTCACATGTCCTGTGCTGTGCTTGCGTCAAGCGGTCACGCAGGCGGTCGAGATGGGTACGATGATGGCTATCGGTCAGCATCGCCAGCGTTGCGGACTCCATGATGGTGGAGCCTGTCAGTCCAGCTGCCATTTTCAAGCGGGTGGCTTGCGCTATGGTGTCCGCATTGGCGGCCAAGTAACCTACCCGTAGTGCCGGAGACAGGGTTTTAGAAAAGCTCCCTAGGTAAATCACCTGTTCAAGGCCATCCAGCGCTGCAAGGTTAGGAATGGGGTAGGGCAGTAGATCAGCAAACGGGTCGTCCTCCACAACACGAAAGCTATGTCTATCAGCCAGTTTGAGGATCTGATGGGCTGTTGTGGCGGTTGTGCTGGTACCCGTTGGGTTGTGCAGCGCACTGTTGGTAAAGAACGCCACTGGTTTTTCATGCTCGGCCAAGTGAGCCAGAGTAGGGATATGGGGGCCATTGGTTGTACGTGGTACACCGAGCAGTCTTGCACCATGGCCCTGCAGTGCGGCGATCAGTGTCGAATAACCAGGGGTGTCGATCAATACGGCATCGCCGGGGCGCACCAGCAGCCGTATCGCCAAATCCAGGCCCTGGCTTGCCCCGTGGGTGAGGACGATGCGTTCGGCCGGTGCTTCAATGCCACGCAGCGCCAGCCGCCATTGCAAGTGCTGGCGTAATTCAGGCAAACCTTGTGGATGGCCATAGCTGGTAAGCACTGGGCCCGAAGTTTTTGCGAGCTGCCTCAGGGCCGCACGCATACCGTCTTCATAAAGCCAATCTGGAGGGAGCCAACCACCGCCAGCTTGTAGTTCCAGCGCGTTGTCTTCATACACCCGGCTGAGCAACCAGGCTTCGTCAACTGGGGCTCGCTGGCTTGGTTCAGCCGCTCTGCCACGTACAGCAACGAAATAACCGCGCGATTTTTGCGACTGTATCCATCCTGCTGCCACCAGCCGGTTATACGCTTCCGCCACGGTAAATGGGCTTACCTTGGTCATCTGTGCCAAGCCACGTACTGAAGGCAAACGCACGCCAGCACCAAGTACGCCGTGTTCTATCTTGGCGATGAGGCTGGCGACGATTTGCTCGGTGAGCGGGGTGCTGGCATCAGGATCAAGTTGGAGCATGAGGGGGACTCGCAAACTGTACTGCTTGTCTGGTCAATACATCTCGCAACCACAATGCGGGCCTTGTATCTGGCAATACGGCCCACTGCGGGCAGATACTGCGCTTACCCGGCGGTTATGCACCAGTACGCTGCCAATACACATCATTACACTTTCCACCATGGAGACCAAGATGGGAGCCAATGCGCTTGATCCGAACCAGGACCTGAATGCTTACTGGATGCCGTTCAGTCACAACCGGTATTTCAAGCAGCACGCGGAACATCGCACCAATCGGCTGTTGGCGAAGGCTGAGGGTAGCTACTACTGGACGACCGAAGGCAACAAACTATTCGATGCGCTTTCCGGTTTATGGTGTTGCGGCCTGGGGCATCGCCACCCCAAGTTGGTCGAGGCGGTAAAGCGCCAGCTAGATGTATTGGATTACAGCCCAGCATTCCAGATGGGCACCCCGGCTGTATTCAAGCTTGCAGAGCGGATTGCCGAGGCTGCGCCGGCTGGTTTCGAGCATGTCTTCTTCTGCAACTCCGGCTCAGAAGCTGTCGATACTGCGTTGAAAATGGCGCTTGCCTATCACCGGGTCAGGGGGGAGGCGCATCGCACCCGTTTCATTGGGCGGGAAAAGGGATATCACGGTGTGGGTTTCGGCGGCATTTCAGTGGGAGGCATGGTAGCAAACCGCAAGATGTTCTCCGCCGGCATGCTGCAGGGGGTGGACCATCTGCCGCATACCCACAATTTGAAGGAGATGGCCTATTCCAAAGGCGAACCCGACTGGGGTACCCACCTGGCGGATGAGCTGGAACGGCTTGTCGCCTTGCACGATGCCTCAACCATTGCTGCCGTGATTGTGGAGCCGATGCAGGGTTCGGCGGGGGTAGTGGTGCCGCCCAAGGGGTATTTGAAGCGCTTGCGTGAAATCTGTACCAAGCACGGCATCCTGCTGATTTTCGATGAGGTCATCACCGCCTTTGGGCGTATGGGTAAGCCATTCGCGGCACAGTACTGGGATGTTACGCCTGATCTCATCACGTTCGCCAAGGCGGTGAACAATGGTTTGGTCCCGATGGGCGGGGTGATCGCCACCAAACAGATTTACGACACCTTTATGACCGGTCCGGAGCACATGGTCGAGTTCTTCCATGGCTATACCTATTCGGGCCATGCACTTGCTGTGGCGGCCTCGCATGCGGCGCTTGATGTGATTGCCGAGGAAGGTATCTACGAGCGGGTGAATGGTTTGAGCAAGACCTTGCAGGAGGCTGTTCATGGCCTTAAAGGAGAAGCCAACATCATTGACATCCGCAACTGTCAGTTGGCGGCTGCGGTCGAGCTGGCCCCAATGGAAGGAAAGCCGGGGCTACGGGCAATACGTGTGTTTGAGGAGGCACTAAAGCGGGGTGTGTTGTTCCGCTTCACTGGCGACATCATCGCCATGGGGCCGACCTTCATTTCGACGCCCGATGAGTTGGCCAATATGGCGGATGTGTTGCGTCAATCAATTCGTGCCGCGAATTAAGGTTCGGCTGAGCATACGCAGTAGACGATCTCCCTTGCTGTTATCGGCAAGGGGATGGATAGAGGATTCCTGAATGACTAATACCATCCACCATTGGATTAATGGCACAGAGACGGCTGGTGCCTCCGGCCGTTTCAGTAATGTCTACAACCCTGCCTTGGGGGAAGTCACGGCACGTGTGCAACTTGCCACGGTGGACGAAGTGAATGTGGCTGTTGATGCAGCCAAAGCTGCGTTTCCTGCCTGGTCTGCCACGCCGCCTTTACGCCGGGCGAGGGTGATGTTCAAGTACAAGGAATTATTGGAAAAGCATGCGGATGAGATCGTCGCCGCGATTGCTACAGAACACGGCAAGGTAAAGGCCGATGCGCATGGTGAATTGATCCGCGGCCTGGAGGTGGTGGAGTTTGCCTGCGGTGCGCCGCATCTGTTGAAAGGCGAGTTTGCCGAGAATGTCGGTACTGCAGTCGATAGTTACAGCTTGCGCCAGTCATTAGGGGTCGTGGCGGGTATTACGCCCTTTAACTTCCCTGCAATGGTGCCGATGTGGATGTTCCCCTTGGCGCTGGTAGCCGGTAACACCTTTATATTAAAACCGAGTGAGCGTGACCCATCGACATCGTTGATTCTGGCGCGTCTGTTGAAGGAGGCCGGTCTGCCCGACGGCGTATTCAACGTAGTGCAGGGCGACAAGGTGGCAGTTGATGCTATTTTGGCTAACCCGGATATCCAGGCTGTCAGCTTTGTCGGCTCAACGCCGATCGCGCAGTACATCTATGCCACCGGCACCAGCCGTGGCAAGCGTGTCCAGGCCCTGGGTGGAGCGAAGAACCACATGGTGGTGATGCCCGATGCTGATCTTGATCAGGTGGTTGATGCACTGATGGGAGCTGCCTATGGGTCGGCCGGTGAGCGATGCATGGCGATTTCTGTCGCGGTGGCAGTCGGGGATGCTGTGGCGGATGCGCTCATCGACAAACTGGCACCCAAAGTACGTGCACTCAAGATCGGCAGCTGGGATAGTTCGGCCGATGTTGAGATGGGGCCTTTGGTTACCCGTGAGCACAAAGACAAGGTGGTGGGTTACATCGATACCGGCGTAGCCGAAGGGGCCAAGTTGGTGGTCGATGGCCGTCAACATACTGCGGCAGGCTGTGAAGGGGGCTTTTTCTTAGGTGGTTCGTTGTTCGACGGCGTGCAGACGGACATGAAGGTCTATCAGGAAGAGATCTTCGGCCCGGTGCTTTGTGTCGTGCGCGTGAAGAGCTATGAGGAGGCAGTACAGATCACCAACGACCACGCTTACGGTAACGGTACAGCCATCTTTACGCGTGATGGCGATGCTGCGCGTGATTTTGTCGCCCGTATCCAGGTCGGCATGGTGGGGGTGAACGTGCCGATTCCTGTACCCATGGCATTCATGAGCTTTGGGGGGTGGAAAGCGTCTTTGTTTGGTGACCACCATGCCTATGGCGCAGAGGGCATTCGCTTCTATACCCGGCTTAAAACCGTCACAGCACGCTGGCCGCAGTCGATACGTTCAGGTGCGGAGTTTGTGATGCCGACGATGAAGTAAACGTAATAGCTATAAGAACCTGTTCAAAGTCTTACGAGTTAGCGCGAGACAAGGCGAAATCGGCTGCGGAAGCTATTGATTGAAGTACAGCAGACTTTGAACAGGTTCTGACGCTTACCACTTTCCTTTCGACCAATATCTTATCTAGCACTCCTCAGCTATTTCGGGTCTGAGCCTTTTCAAGATAATCCGAATTAAAAGACTATTTTGTAATAATTTGTTGTTGCAAAATCAATTTTCTGAAAATCACATGTTGTAAATTTAAATTTAGTGGTTGAGTTACGAGGTGTTCAGGTGAATTCAATCACCCTTCATATGAACTTTTAATAGTATTGAGATTCAATAAACAATGTCGACTGCTTATTAAGCGAGATTCTGTTGATGACGGATTTTCAGATTGGTAGCGATACGGACCCGATCACTAAAACAGTATGGTGCTGTTTGCATGATGAATCTTGATACACGTTCAAGGAGAACGCTATGCCATTTATATCCCAAAGCTTAGAAGACATGCTCAACGAGGTATACCAGGACGGTAGCGTTTCATTCGCTGAATACAAAACGCTGCGTGATGATGCCGATTGCCGTATGCAGAATTTAATCAATGAGTTTGGCTGCCATAATAATATTACGGCTTTTCAAAAAGCCATGGATGTAGCAATGCAACTATTACAGCTATCAGTCCTGGATGCAAAGAAAGCAAAATTGACGGATATGGACGAAGCGATTGTTAGAGACGCAATAACTGCACAGGTGGAATATCTTCGCGCTGGTAGCTATTTAGCATTGCGTCTCTTATAAGCTCGTATAAATCGAAAGCGTAATAGTCAAAGACTGGAAACGGTAAGGTATCGGGGAAAACTGCTAGGGCGAGGCGAAAACACTCGAGGAAGCGATGTTTACAAGGGGTGGATGAGCATCCGAAGGTGTTTTTGGTCCTACAGCAGACTTCGACGGATACTCAAGCCGCCTCAGGTTTTGTGGGATGTTAAGCAAGTTTTATTGTGTGGGGAGGCTTGTAATTCAGCAGTGTGCCCCACACCTGTTTTTACGAATAATTCCTATCTAGGAGCTTGCTGATGACATCCGTTACCCCTGAGAACACTGCCGAGTTGGCGGCCGTTAACCAAAAGATCCTGGCTGAGGGGCAATCCCTGCCGACCGTACAACTGAAAGATGGCAGCCGTGTGCAGACAGGTACGGTTGCCACCATGCTGTACAACGTAGAGCAGTACAACAACGGTGTACGTGGAGAGATCGAGAAAGAGTTGGAGTTGTCTGTGCCGACGCTATTGAAGGTCGGCCTGTTTGATCTGTTCTCCCCTGAGGAGTGGATCGCTGGTGATAATGCAGGACGCCGGTTCGTGGGACTCAAAGCCAAGGACTATCTGGCCCGCCAAACTGATAACAGTTAGTAGTTTGTTCAAACACGCTGATTTGGCTTCGGGCTGTCCCGCGTAGGTGCGGTTCACCCCGTCCTATCAGCGGCCTGTCATACCCAGCTGGTGAGTCCGCGGCGGATGCGTAGTATCGCGAACATTCCAAACAGGAGTTCGATATGCAAAACCGCCGTACCAACCCTTACAAGCTGATGGCTGCCCCGATGGTGTCTGTGCTGGTCACGTTGGCTGGTTTGGCCGTGCCGCTCTCCGCTCAGGCGTTGACGATTGACATTCAGAGTGGCATGGCCAGCAGCCGCGTTCAGGGTTCCGGCAAGGTTATCGAGGACAAGCGCACTCTCGGCTCGTTCACCCGCCTACGGTTGGATGGTGCGATTACTGTCAATGCCCGGCCGGCCGGTGCCTCGGGCGTCACAGTTCAGGCCGACGACAACATTGCTCCGCTGATTCTGACCAATATCGAAGGCGATACGCTGGTCGTCAAACTGAAGCCTAATACTGGCATTCGCACCGCATCACCGGTGGTTGTCAGCGTTGATTTCACCAGGTTGACCAAAGCGGATCTGCGCGGCAGTGGCGACTTGAACATCACATCCTTGAAAGGCGAACAGTTTGAGCTGTCGCTTGCTGGTTCCGGTGATGTGCGCCTGGGTAACGCTGAGCTTGGCAAGCTCGCCGTACGCTTGGCCGGCTCTGGCGACATCTGGGTCAAGGGCAAGTGCGAAGACGCCAGCTATAACATCGCCGGTTCGGGTGACGTGCATGCTGCCGAATTGCAAGCCACACGTGTCAAGGTCGACATCGCAGGCTCGGGCGACGCACGGGTGCATGCCAGTGAGGCACTGTCGGTACAGATCGCCGGCTCAGGTGATGTGTCCTACAGCGGTAATCCGGCCAAGGTCAACAGCCGCGTGGTTGGTTCGGGTGATCTGCGCCGTGTGCGATGAGCCACGGCCGGCACCTTCAACGTCGTATTGCTGACGCTGGATAGGTTCTTGGCGTAAATCATCGCCCGCCGGCATCGGATAGCGATGAGGCTGACATGACGCGGTTTCGGCCTGCCCGCTTGGCGGCATAGAGTGCAACGTCAGCCGCGTCCAATCCTTGCAGCACTGTACGGTCGTTGGCAATGCCGACTACGCCGGCGCTGAGGGTGATTGGGTCTTGCAGGGCCAAACCAAGGTTCAGGCTGCGGTTGCTGAATTGATGCCGTATCCGTTCAGCAACCTGTACTGCTTGTGTTTCATCGCTGCCTACCAGTACCACGCCGAACTCTTCGCCGCCTTGGCGTGCACCGATATCCTGCCCCCGGATATTGGCGCGAATCACTTCCCCCAGCATCTTCAGTACTTTGTCACCGGCGGCATGTCCCAGCCGGTCGTTTACCTGCTTGAAGTGGTCGATATCGAGGCAGATAACAGCGCTGATGCCGCGATCACGTTCACGGCGTGCATCGTCCTGTGCGGCAAGCAGGCTGAGCCCGCGTCGGTTCAGCATGCCGGTCAACCAGTCGGTAACTGCGCTGTCGGCATTGTGGGCGGATATGCGCACCAGTTGCAGCGCGATGCAGGCGACGGCAAGCGTAACGGTAAAGAGCAAAGCCGCAATGCCGAAGCTGGCGCGATAGAGCTCATACGGCCCGCGATGCTCATGGCCCAACCAGCTGATGCACATCAGGCTGTATTGCCAGAAGAAAATCGGCAGGTAGACAACGATCAGGCCCTGGAGCCAGCGAAACAGCAGGCCGACTTCCTGCCGATACGGTTTACCCAGCAGATGTAGCAGATTCAGATAAAACATCAGCTGCGATGTAGCTGTGATCAATACGCGGGTGATTGAATCCCGTTCCAGGTCACCACCAAACAAGAGACCAATTATCGGCAGGCTGCCGATCAGACCCAAGATCGGCCAGGACGGTGTCTGCTTATTGAAACGCCAAAAGCCGAAGAGCAGGGTGCAGCTACCCAGGCCGGTTGCCAGGTGATTGATGATGTTAAGTAGCGGTTTCTGTTCTGGATGGTGCAGGACGAAAGTGGTCAACGCCAAGCCATTCAGTGCAAAGCCTATTGCCCAGAAGCCAGGGCCGCTGCCATTTCGGTCGTATCGGATAGCAAAAAGCAATAGGCCGGACAGCAGCAACTGGATCAGGCCGCGACAGAGAGCAAGTGTGGCGATGTCAATTGGCGCGAGGCTCATGCCGTGTCTGCGGCGATCAATGCGTGGCTCTGTTTACCCCGCTGCTAATCATAGACGTCACCCAAGCCGTCATGTCGCCTTAACGCCACGCGGTGGCTGATGTGGGTTCCACCTGGGCCTGCCTGCATGGCATGCTGCGTTATGGCTCGGTTGCATGGGATTGTTGATAGGCAATCGATCAGCTTATCCAACTAGAGGAGGCGTAGGGTGTCTCATCCCGTTTTGCGTATTACTGTGGTTGCTGTCGCCAGTATCGGTATGGCTTATGCCGCCAAGTCCGCTTCAGTCAGCCCAGCCGATGTGTTGAAACAATCGCAAGCCAGCGACTGGCGTGAGTTGGACCCGGACAATACCTTGCTGATGGAAGTGAACGGTGGCCAAGTGCTGTTTGAATTGGCGCCACGGTTCGCCCCACGGCATGTAGCCAACATTCGCAAGCTGGCACATGAGCGTTATTTCGATGGGTTGTCAGTCATTCGTGTCCAGGACAATTTTGTGACCCAGTGGGGTGCGCCGGAAGATGAAGGAAAAGTGCCCGAGAAAGCCAAACCGTTGGGTACGGCGGAAGCCAAATTGCCGGCTGAATTCTCGATCCCTCAAAAGGGGTTGGTGTTTACAAAGCTGAAAGATGCCGATGGCTTTGCCCCGATGACGGGCTTTATCGATGGTATGCCCGTGGCAGCCGACCCGAAAGTTAATCAGGCTTGGATTCCCCACTGCTATGGCGTAGTCGGTGCGGGGCGTGACAATGCTGCGGACAGCAGCAACGGCAGCAGTCTCTACGCCATTATCGGCCAGGCACCGCGGGCGCTCGACCGCAATATCACCGTGGTAGGGAGGGTGATCAAAGGTATGGAGTATCTGGCCGCCTTACCGCGCGGCGCCGGTGCAATGGGTTTTTACGAGAAACCCGAGCAGTACAGCCCAATTAGCAGCGTACGCCTGCTGGCCGACTTGCCAAAAACAGAAAGGCCGGCGTTAGAACTGCTGCGTACTGATACCCCAACCTGGCAAGCTTGGGTGGAAGCACGCCGACATGCCAGTGGCGACTGGTATGTGCATAGCGCCGAGCACATCAACGTCTGCAATCTCAGCGTGCCGATTCGGTCTGTGACGCAGCCAGTGGGCTTGAATCAGTCGACATCATCGTCCAAGTGAAGGAGAGCCTGTTCAAAGTCTCACGAGCTAGAGCAAGACAAGGTGGAAACAGCCGAGGAAGTGGAGTTTACGTGTGGTAAATGAACATTCCGAGGCTGTTTTTAACACCGTATTGCTGACGCGCAGCAGACGGTTACAGCGCCTCATGTTTCATCGGGTTGTATGCATCAGCGGGTTCCACACTATGTGGCGTGGGAGGCGCTTCTCTGGTCTGGTAAAGCTTGAACAAGCCTACCAGCACGAGTGCGGCTGAAGCTGCGGCAATCGTTGCATTCAATCTGGCACCTGTCAGTTTGCCGTTATCAGACATACTCAGGGTTGCGCTGGATACCAAGGCTGCGACGGTGATGGCGATATCCTGCACCATGCTTTGTAATGCCATATAACCCGCACGCTCGTTTGCAGCGGGCACCTGACTGGTAACGGATGCGAGGCTGACGTTGCGGCCGGCATTACCTGCCATGAACAGTACAAAGGGTAAATACAGCGGTAGATCGGTCAGTCCGAACAGCGGTGCCAGGCCCAGCAGGAAGCAGGTGCTGGCGATGATGACGGCCACGCGTGGACTGGCTTTGTCACTTACCCAACCCAATACCTGCATCAGCAGCAGGGCTGTAATGCCACCGGCGAGATACAGCAGGCTCAGGTTTTCGCGCGGGAAACCGAGATTCAGCAGGTAATAGGCTGAGAAGCTGGGAATAATCAGAAAGGCGGAAAACTGACTGGCTGCCTGGGTCAGGTAGGCAAGACGAACCTTTGGCCGGGCCAGCAACATACGCGGTGTAACGACAGTAGCTTCATCATTGATATGCGCGCGCATTGATGGGAGCAATCGGGCTACCGCGATCCACACCAACGCCGCAAGTACCGAGACAACGTAGAACGGTGTGGTCCAGCTGCCGCGTTGCGCCAATTCCAGTGCGAGGGGTACCCCGGCAATGGCTGCCAGTGAAAAACCGATCATCACTCTGGCGATGGCTTGACCACGGGCTTGTGGTGGGGTGGAGTCGATCACCATGGCCATGCCAATGGCGACGGTTGGACCGCCAACCAGACCGGTCAGCCCACGTGCCAACAATAAACTCCACAGGCCATCGGCCAGTGTTGTTGCCAATGTGCAGACGCCGAGCGCAGCCAGAAGCACGAGTAAGGCGGGTTTACGGTCGTAACGGTCGAGCCATTTGACCGACACCAACCCAGCTAACATCGAAGCCATCGTATAGCCGGCCGACAACCATCCCAGCCGGTCGGCAGGGAAATTCAGCTCCTTCGCCAAGTCTGCACCCAATGGCAACAACATCATGAAATCGAGAATGTAGACGAACTGGACCGCGGCAATGAGGGCGATAACACGCGAGTGACGGGCGTGAGCCATAGGGACAACTTTCAAAAAAATTGGGCAGGCTCTTCGCCTGCCTGAATCGGGTAAGTCTTGAAGGCTTTATTCAGCAAGTGCCGCGTAAGCCTTGCGCAACATGGATTCCGTATCGGCCCAGCCTACACAGGAGTCGGTAACCGAGCATCCATAGCGCAATTGGCTAAGGTCAGCAGGAATCGATTGATTGCCGGGTTCGATAAAACTTTCGATCATAACCCCGTTGATAGAGCGATTACCACGTTGCCGTTGGTGTATTACATCGGTGAGGACAGCCGCTTGCAGTTCCTGCTTTTTCCAGGAGTTGGCATGGGCGCAGTCGACGACGATACGGGCTTCTTCTCCTGCTTTACGTAAGGCCTGCTCAGCCAAGGCAACGCTAACCGAATCGTAATTTGGCCTGCCGCCGCCACCTCGTAGTACCAGATGCGCATATCGGTTGCCGGGTGTACGCAGGATGGCGGTACGGCCTGACTGGTCGATACCCAGGAACGATTGGGGCCGGCCTGCGGCGATGATAGCGTTGACGGCGGTATCGATATTGCCATCGGTCCCGTTCTTGAAGCCGACAGGCATGGCAAGGCCCGAGGACATCTCGCGATGGGTTTGCGACTCGGTGGTACGGGCACCAATGGCTGTCCAGCTGACCAGTTCACTCAGATAAGGTGGCGACAATGGGTCCAGCGCCTCGTTGGCGACAGGTAAGCCAAGCTCATTCACGTCAAGCAGAAAGCGGCGAGCACGCTCCATGCCCTCGGCGATCTTGCATGAGCCGTCCATATACGGGTCGTTGATCAATCCCTTCCAGCCAATGCTGGTCCGCGGCTTTTCAAAGTAGACCCGCATTACCAAGTAGAGCTGGCCCGCCAATTCGTCTGCCAACGCTTTCAGCCTTTTGGCATAGTCCAGGCCTGCAACCGGGTCGTGTATCGAGCAAGGACCTACGATGACAGCCAACCGTTGATCATGGCCATCAAGAATGTTGCTTAGCGTATGGCGACCGCTGAGCACTGTGGTCAGGGCGCGATCTGACAGTGGCAGTTTCTCCCGAACTTCGTCGGGCGACGGCATCGGTTCGATATGGACGAGCTGAGATGATAAAAGCTCGTCGTCGTTGGGTAGATCTCGTTTCATTGCGTCTCCCCTCGCCGCTGGGCGAGGTCCTCTGCTCATCAGATTTGTCTGACCAGTGTCAAACAGACACCATGTTCGGTTGGGTATTACTTCAACTGGCTTAGGGGTTGAAGTTGTCATGGTGGTCAACCAGAAGTAGTTGAAGGCTGTGCCTGACAGCGGGTGTGCTGCTGGTATTCCATAGGGCCTGTCCAAACGGTCGGGTAAGCAGGCCGTGGCGCTCTAACGTGCTGAAACCGGGCTGTACTTGGGTACATGAGGATTTCGAGCGGCATTTGACCCCCTGGTAAGGCTTGCGCAGTAAGACCGTGAACGGGTTCTAAGGGCGGCTTGGCAATGTGACTACTGCTTGGCCGCTCGCGTCCATGACAGCATGCGTTTGTTTCAATTGAATAAATGGCGATATCGGCTTGCTGAATTTCAGCTTGCCCGGTTGTCCCGATTTGCTATATTGCGCCGCATCATGCCAATAAACTTAAATGAGAGTCAATATCATTTAAATTTGCAAATGGCTCGTATTTGGTTTTAGCATGAGACCGATTTCACGGCGGCCGAGTCGCGTTTGCGGTAGGTCGATTGCAGGCTTGACACCAAATTTCTGGCGTCGAGACTCATCTATGCTTGAGGAAAACCAGGATGAACGACAGGATTCGAGAACTTGGCATCGCTTTGCGGGCCAATGATTTGCTAAGCCAATACCAGCAAGGTGCTGCCTTGTTTGCTTCCCGGTGGCAGACGTTGCTGGCCGATGGCGTACAGGCAGAGCTATCGGTCTGCGCTGAAAATGGCTTGGTCGATGCAGCGACAGACCTGTTGGGCAAGGCCCGTCGTGAGGGTGTCCGTGAACCGCGACTGCTTGGGGCTGTACCTTTCCGTTCCGATGCACCAGCCCGACTCATCCTGCCTGTGCGCTGCTTGGTTGGTCAAGGCGTTGATGGCACGATTCTGTCCTCTGCTGCGCCGATGACACAACGCGTTGGTGATATGCAAATGATGCCCCCGTCCGGTGGCTACCAGAAAAACGTTGCCAATGCCCTGAACCGGATTACCGCAAAGGACTTCGAGAAAGTGGTGCTGGCGCGTGCTTTGTCCTTGCAGGCCAAAGTCGAAATACCTTCGTTGCTGCGGCGACTCGTTGCACGTAATGCGCTTGGCTATACCTTTGCGATGCCGGTGGGGCCACAGCGTACTCTGGTGGGCGCCAGCCCTGAACTCCTGTTGTCGCGCCAAGGGCGGGAAGTCATATCACAACCGCTGGCGGGTTCCATCCCACGGTCGAACAATCCGATTGAAGATGCGCAGCGTGCGCAAGGCTTGCTGCATTCCGCCAAGGATAGGCATGAACACGCCCTGGTGGTCGACGCTGTAGCCGAGTCGCTGCGCCCTTATTGCCGTAATCTGGATGTCCCCTCCGAGCCTTCGTTGCACGCCACGCCAACCATGTGGCACCTTGGCACCAAGGTGCGTGGTGATTTGATCGACCCTACCCATGGCTCACTGGCGTTGGCGCTGGCTTTACACCCGACGCCTGCCGTATGTGGCCACCCCACCAATGCCGCGCGTGACTTCATCGCCGATGTCGAAGGATTTAATCGTGATTACTTCGCCGGCCTCGTCGGTTGGTGCGATGCAGATGGCGACGGCGAATGGGCAGTGACCATTCGCTGTGCTGAAATCGGTGTCGATAGTGCCACGCTTTTTGCGGGCGCCGGCATTGTAGCGGGGTCCGACCCAGAACTTGAGTTCGCAGAAACCAGCGCCAAATTGCGTACCATGCTGCTTGCAATGGGCTTGGAATTGGCGTCGGAGGAACAATGAAACAAGCATTATTGCCGGGTTGTGTAGCATGGCCGGAGGAGATGGCGGCACGTTATCGTGCGCTCGGTTATTGGCAGGGTAAGACGCTGGGGGGGCTGCTGGATGACAGCGCTCAGCAGTGGCCGGACCGTATCGCCTTGGTCTGTGGTGAGCGACGCTGGTCTTATGCCGAGCTGGACCAACGTGTCGACCAGTTAGCTGCAGGCTTCAGTGCTTTAGGCATCCGCTATCAGGACCGTGTGGTGGTGCAGCTGCCGAATGTGGCGGAATTTTTCGTCGCCATCTTTGCGTTATTCCGCATTGGTGCATTACCGGTCTTCGCATTGCCAGCCCACCGTCGTGCCGAGATCAGCCACTTCTGTGCGCATACCGATGCGGTTGCCTATCTGATCGCCGATATGGATGGCGGTTTTGACTACCGTCAACTTGCGCGTGAGGTACAGCCATCGGCACCCAACCTGCGCAATCTGATTGTGGTGGGAGATGCAGCTGGGTTTGTAGCATTCGACAGCCTGTACCGTGACCTCGACAAGACAGAGGGTGTGACTGCGCCAAGTGCGTCGGACATTGCTTTCCTGCAGCTTTCAGGCGGCAGCACCGGCTTGCCCAAACTGATTCCCCGCACGCACGATGATTACTTCTACAGTGTACGGGGCAGCGCCGATATTTGCGGTCTGACGCCAGATAGCGTCTACCTATGTGCGTTGCCGGTTGCACATAATTTCCCGTTAAGCTCGCCCGGCAGTCTCGGCGTGTTCTATGCCGGTGGTTGTGTAGTGCTCAGCCGCAGCCCGGCCCCCGATGCCGCCTTCCCGCTGATCGCCCGTGAAGGGGTAACACACACTGCACTGGTGCCGCCCTTGGCGATGATTTGGCTGGATGCGGCTAAGCAGAACCGGCCGGCGCTAGCGAGCCTCCAATGGCTTCAAGTGGGTGGTGCGAAACTCAGTGAGGAAGCGGCGCGTCGTGTCGAGCCGGAACTGGGTTGCCGCTTGCAACAGGTGTTTGGCATGGCGGAAGGGCTTGTCAACTACACCCGTGCAGACGACGCACTCGAATTGGTCTGGACCACACAGGGTTGCCCTATTTCACCGGACGACGAAGTCCGTGTGGTGGATGATGAAGACCGTGATCTACCAGACGGAGAAGTCGGCCATCTACTGACTCGTGGCCCCTATACCATTCGTGGCTATTACCGTGCCGAACAACACAACGAACGGGCTTTCACCGCCGACGGTTTTTACCGTACGGGTGATTTGGTGCGCCGCTTGCCCAGTGGCCACTTGATGGTCGAAGGGCGTGCCAAGGACCAGATAAACCGCGGTGGTGAGAAAGTAGCAGCGGAGGAGGTGGAAAACCATCTGCTGGCTCACCCGCAGGTTCATGACGCAGCCTTGGTGGCCATGCCCGATGCCTTCCTTGGTGAAAAGAGCTGCGCTTACATTATCGCGCGGCCCGGTGCGGCGCTGCGTATGGTTGAACTGGCTGGCTTTTTACGTGAGCGTGGCTTGGCGCAGTACAAGATTCCCGACCGTTTCGAGTTTGTCGAACAGTTCCCCAAGACCGGCGTAGGCAAGGTGGACAAACGCACCTTGCGGGAGCGCATTGCGCGCACGCTGGCCGAGTTGGCAGTGTAGTTACTTTAGAACCGGATCAAAGTCTTGTGAGCGAGGGTGTGCAGCAGACTTTGAATCGGTTCTTAGTGCCTGATCAAAGTCTTGCGAGCTAGGGCGAGACAAGGCGAAAACACCCGAGGAGGCGGAGTTTACAAATAGTAAATGAGCACTCCGAGGGAGTTTTTAACGCAGTATCGCTGACGCGCAGCAGGCTTTGATTTACCCCTATTTCAAATCGATACACCATGACCATCCCCAAGATCGCCTCCTATCCCATGCCAGTCAACATGCCCCAGAACCGGGTCAATTGGTTGCCTGAGCCTAAGCGTGCCGTGTTGCTGATACACGATATGCAGCAGTACTTCCTCGATTTCTACGATTCGAAGGCAGAGCCGGTCCCGACGTTGATTGCCAATATCCGGCAGTTGCGTGATGCGTGTGATGCAGTGGGTGTTCCGGTGGTGTATACCGCCCAACCGGGTGAGCAATCCCCCGAGCAGCGTGGTTTGTTGCAGGAATGGTGGGGTCCTGGCATTACCGCGCAGCCTGAACGTGTGCCAGTGGTGGAGGCCCTGGCGCCACGTGCTAACGACACGGTGCTGACCAAGTGGCGCTACAGCGCCTTCGCACTCAGCGATCTTGAATCGCGGATGGCTGCCATGGGTCGTGACCAGCTGATGATCTGCGGCATCTATGCCCATATCGGCTGTATGGTGACAGCGAGCGACGCTTTTATGCGTGATATTCGTCCGATCTATGTGGGCGATGCCGTAGCTGACTTTTCGCCAGAACAACACGCCATGGCGTTGGATTACGTCTCGCAACGTTGCGGTATGGTGGTGAGCACACAGCAGGCCGTTGCTGCCCTCAAGCCTGCCAACTCATTGCCTGAGAGCCTGGCAGCATTGCGCGCCGAGGTGGCCAAGCTGCTGCAGATGCCGGCTTCCGACTTGCTGGCGGATGACAACCTCTTATATGCCGGTCTCGATTCAATCCGCCTGATGAGCCTTGTTGAACGTTGGCGCACTGCCGGTGCAGATATCAGTTTCGCCCAGCTGGGTGAGCAGCCAACGTTGACGCAATGGTGGACATTGCTGAGCGCACAAGGACAACGCTGACATGGGTGCTGCCGAACAAGCCCTGGCTTTACCGCTGACCGAGGCGCAATACGGTATCTGGCTCGGTCAGCAGCTCGACCTCGCCAATCCCTCGTATTGGACTGCGGAAGGGGTGGAATTGCGTGGCGAGCTGGACGAGGTGGTGATGGAGCAGGCGCTGCGTGAGGTACTCGCAGCGTGCGATACCTTGCATATGCGTTTCGGCAGCGACCTGGAAAAGGTCTGGCAGACGCCGACCACGTTGGAAGATTGGGTGCTCGATCGCGTCGACTTTTCCATCGAGTCATCACCACTTGATGCTGCGCAAGCCTGGATGCAGGCTGCTATTGCCTGCCCCACCAGTCTGGTAGAGGGACCACTCTTCCAGTGCAAGCTGCTGCTGCTTGGGCCTGAGCATTACATCTGGTTCCTGGCTGTCCACCATGTTGCATTGGATGGGTATGGTTATGCGCTGTTAGCGCAGGCCGCGGCTGCGCGTTACACCTCGTTGCTGGCAGGGCAGGCCAGCGCACCACGCGATTGGTCGCTACTGCCGGTGGTGAATGAAGATGCAGCGTACGAAGCATCACCTGCCCGCCAACGCGATCAGGCATTTTGGTCGGCAAAGCTTGCCGATGCGCCTGAGCCTGCGTTGCTGGCTGCGCCGAAGCCGGTTACCCGTGGGGTACGCCGTCTGCGGGGCCAGCTGACGCCAGATACTTTTGATGCTTGGCAGAAGGCAGCGGCTGGCCTTTCTGTGGACTGGGCAGCCTGGGTGATCGCAGGTATTGCGACATGGCTGTACCGCCAGACAGGCAGTAACGATTTGACGCTGGGGTTGCCAGTGATGAACCGGTTGGGTTCGGTAACGTTGAACCGGCCGTGTATGGCGATGAATATTGTGCCGTTGCGTATTGTGATCGACCCGCAAGCCGGCTTTGTCGATCTTGTACGTGAAACCGCCAAGGCCATGCGCGAGATCCGCCCACATCAGCGCTATCGCTATGAACACTTGCGGCGTGACCTTGGCCGTGTCGGTGGCAGTAAACGCCTGTTCGGCACAGTGATCAACCTCATGCCGTTTGAACGGCCGTTGGATTTTGGCGGTTTGGCATTGAGCACGCTGCCAATTTCCGCAGGGCCGGTCGAGGACCTGTCGATTTCCATCGCGCCGCGTGCGGATGGTTTGCGACTCGACTTCGACGCAAATCCCGACGCCTATTCCGCAACATGGCTTGAAACCTGCCATGCCAGTCTGGTGGATACCCTCGATAGCGTACTGAAGGCATCTACTACGCCGCTGGCCGAACTGTTTGGGCAGAGCCTGAGCCAAGTATCGGGTTCACCTAATATATTGTTCCCTGCGGCGACGAGCGATACGCACGCCATTCTTTATGGCGAAGCATTGCCCGAGCATCGCGTTTCGCTGCTCCAGGCGTTTGCAGGTCAGGCTGCGATGCATCCAGACCGTGCTGCCTTGGAGCAAGACGGCCAGGTGCTGAGTTATGGCGAGCTGTTGCGCCAAGTTCAAGCACTGGCTGGCAAGCTGGTGGAGCAGGGCGTGGGTGCGGATACCCGTGTCGCCCTGCTGTTGCCACGCCAGCCAAGCACAATCGTCGCAATTCTGGCGGTATTGTGGGCCGGTGGTGGTTATCTGCCGCTGGATTTGGCCAGCCCGCCGGGCCGTATTGCGGAACTGTTAGTTGATGCAAAGCCGGTACTGCTGATCACCCAGACGCAATATGCCACTTTGGCAGGTGATACGCCGGTGCTTTGCCTGGATGATGCTGGCGCAAGCCATGCTGCGCCTCTGCTTGAAGCGGCTGCAGTGCCTAATGATGCACTGGCCTATGTGATTTACACATCCGGTTCTACCGGTCGACCCAAAGGGGTGCTGCTGGGCCGTAATGCCTTGGACCATTTCCTGGCCGGCGCGAGTATTCGGTACCAGATGAGTGCTAACGACCGGGTATTGCAGTTTGCACCGTTCCATTTCGACGCCAGTGTCGAAGAGATTTTCCTGCCGCTTACCCATGGCGCAACCCTGGTGTTGCGTACCGAAGCGATGCTGGAATCCTTGCCCCGCTTTTTGGCGGTTTGCGCACACCAGCGTATTTCGGTGCTCGATCTGCCTACAGCATTCTGGCACGAGTTGGCGCATTGCCTGGACCATGGCGAAGAGCAGCTGCCAGACAGCCTGCGACTTGTCATCATCGGTGGTGAAGCTGCCTTGGCGGAGCGGGTGGCGCGTTGGCGCACCCTGGCACCGAGCCATGTGGTGTTGCTCAATACGTATGGCCCAACTGAGGCAACCGTGATCTGCACCACTGCCGAATTGGCGGGCCCAAATGCGCTGACTTGGATTGGCGATGCGGTGCCCATCGGTCGGCCATTGCCCGGTGTGGGTATCGCCGTGGTAGATGAGGCATTGCGCCCGCTGCCATTGGGCGAGAGCGGTGAGTTGTGCCTGCTGGGTGGTGGTCTGGCGCGTAGCTATTACCAGTGCGAAGCGGAAAATGCCCAGCGTTTTGTGCCAATGACTGCGCTGGAAGGTAACCCGCGTGCCTACCGCACTGGCGATCAGGTTCGTCTGGCTGAAGATGGGCAGATTTACTATCTCGGCCGGCTCGACGATGAATTCAAGCTCAGCGGTTACCGCATCTCGCCTGCCGAGGTGGAAAGCGCGTTGCTGGCTTGCCCTGGTGTAGTCGAGGCCGCAGTACTGGGCCAGACCCTGGCTGGTGGTATCAAGCAGCTGGTCGCTTTTGTGGTGGCCAATGCAGAGCTGCAGGATGTTGCCGATCTACGAAGCCTGCTCTTGCAACGTTTACCAGCCCCGGCGGTACCAGGCGTCTACAACCTGCTCGAACGCCTGCCGCGTAACGCCAATGGCAAGATCGACCGTAAGGCATTGGCGAGTGTGGCGCAAAAGCGTGACCCAGCCGCCCCGATGGCGTTGACACCGATGGAAACCGTGGTGGCCGATGTATGGCGTGAAGTGCTGGGTGTTGATGGTCTGCGGCCTGATGATGACTTCTTTAGCCTGGGCGGCAAATCGTTGCAGGCCATCCAGGTTGCTAACCGTCTGCAGCTGGTATTGCGCAGGGAAGTCGCGGTGTCGATGCTGTTCAGCCACCCCACGATGGCGGCGTTGGCATTGATGCTCGATGCAACCGAGGCAGTTGGTCACCAGCCACCAGATGGCGGCAATGAATTCGCGCCTTTATTGACCATACAGTCTGGCACCGGCCCGGCACTGTTCTGCATCCACCCTGCCGAAGGTTTGTCCTGGTGCTACTTCGGTTTGGCGCGACAACTGCCTGGCGTACCGCTCTATGGGTTGCAAGCCAGAGGACTGAGCGGCGATTTGCCGCAGTCATTCGAAGCCATCGTGGACGACTATATCGCCCTGTTGCAAACAGTCCAGCCGCAGGGGCCTTATCGTCTGCTGGGGTGGTCGGCCGGTGGGGCGATTGCCCAGGCTATGGCAACCCAATTGGAGGCCTTGGGGGAGGCGGTGAGCCTGTTGGCCTTGATGGATGCATATCCCAGCGAGTGCTGGCAGGGTAAGGCAGAACCCACTGAGCGCGAGGCGCTGGTGGCGCTGTTGGATGTGGGGAGCGACAAGTCGGTTGACGACAATGGCGAACCACTCTCTATTGAGGCCATCCTTGCATTACTATGCCGACCCGGCAGACCGCTGGCGGGTTTTGATCAATCGCGCATCAAGAATCTGACGGCGGTGACCTTGCGCACCATGCAGCTGTTCCGAGCAGCAAGCACCCGGCGATTTGAAGGCGACCTGCTGCTGTTTGCTGCCAAGCAAAGGCCGGCTGAATCCCAGAAGCCTGACGATTGGAAGCCCTGGATTGGCGGTGTGATCGACAGTGTCGAGGTGGATTCCACACATTCGGCAATGACATTGCCCGCGCCGTTGGAACACATAGGCCAGGTGTTGGCGCAGAGGTTGTTGCCGCAGCAGGCCAGTTGAATCGAGAAACTTTGCGCCATGAGGGTGGTGCAGGGTTGAAACCTGTACAGTGCCTGGTTGCTTTGCCCCGTATGAGAGTGGCCGGCAGCAGGTTCTGAGCAGTTTTGTGACGCAGCAAGAACCTGTTTACGATCTGTCGCGAGCAGCTGTCAGCAGGGTGAAGCGCAGCGCAGAAACCGGAGTGTACTTAGGTACATGAGGATTTTGAGCAGCACATGAGGCCTGATCATAGCTGCGCAGTAAGATCGTAAACAGGTTCTAAGAGATTACATACAAGAAATAGGAATCGTGATGAGCAAACCACGTACCCCGCCGCGCTTACTGAGCGTAAGGCGGATTACACAGCTGGCACCGCAATTGCGTCGCATTACGTTGGCTGGTCCGGCCCTGGAAGGTTTTCCTGAAGGGGAGGAAGGCAGCCATATCAAGCTTATGCTTGCACGTGAAGGGCAAGTCGAGCCGGTATTGCCGACGTTGGGTCCGGATGGTCCGATCTGGCCGCCAGCAGACCAGCGGCCGATTTCGCGTACTTACACGGTGGCGCGTTATGACGCAGCAGCCGGCGAGCTGGATGTGGATTTTGTGATGCATGGCGATGATGGTCCCGCGTCGCGTTGGGCAATGCATGCCCAACCGGGCGATGCCATTGGTGTGGCTGGCCCCGCTGGGCCGGACCGCCATCAGCGCGATGCCGATTTCTACTTGCTGGTGGGCGACCCGAGCTCACTGGCAGCGTTGTCTGCGGTATTGAATGCTTTGCCGGCCGATGCCTGCGGCAGTGTGCTGATCGAAGTGCCGAACCGGGAAGAGATCATCCCGCTATCACACCCTGCTGGCATGACTTTGCAATGGCTATCGCGCGATGGTGGGGCGGCTGGCGTCAGCACATTGCTGCTCGATGCGGTGCGTAATCTGCCTTGGCCAACGGGAAAGGTATCGGTGACCTTGGCTGGCGAGAGCGTGCAGGTGGTGGCGATTCGCGACTTGCTGTTGAATGAGCGCAAACTGCCGCGCGCCATGTTGTATGCCGTGCCGTATTGGAAGGATACCTATACCGAAGAGGCCTACCATGCTGAACGCCATCGCATCATGGATGAGTTGGACGAGGTGGCGACATGAGCTTACTTAATCGATTAGGCCATGTGTTGTTGGCACTGTACTCCGCCGCAGCCCTGGCCGGCATGCATACGGTGAACGACGCCCAGGGACGGGCTGTTTCAGTACCCGATACACCACAACGCGTTGTGGTTTTGTCGGAACTTGATCTTGATGCGGCGCTTGCGTTGGGTATCAAACCCGTTGGTTCAACCCTGGGGCGTGGGCAGGGCACCATGCCGCGTTATTTGGGTACTGCCACTTCGGGAATTACCCCGGTTGGGCAGTTTGCCAGCCCGGTGCTCGACAAGGTGCTGGCGCTCAAGCCCGACCTGATTCTGGCGGGCGGGGTATCCGATCCGGAGTTGTTGACCTTGCTCGGTAAGGTTGCGCCGACTGTAGCCAGCTACAAATTGGGTGAGGATTGGCAGACTGCATTGCGCCGTATTGCCGATCTGACCGGCCGTGCCAAGGAAGCGCAGGCCGTTCTTTCGGGCTACCAGCAAAAAGCTAGCGCATTGCGTACCCGGTTGGGCGCGGCGGCTGGTGCACGTGTCAGTGTTGTTCGCTGGAATCCGCAAGGCCCGGCCTATATGTTGCGCGATGCGTTCTCCAGCAAGGTGCTGGCGGATATCGGCTTGCAGCGCCCAGCAGGTCAAGACCAGGCAGGCATTGCCCATTCGCCGCCTTTGAGCATGGAATCGCTACAGCGTATCGATGGTGACTGGCTGTTTGTCGGCACACTCGCGCCCGATGGCCAAGCCAGTGAGGCGATGACTGCAGCACGCCAAAGTCCGGCGTTCCGTCAGCTGGCTGCGGTGCGCAATGGCCGCATGGTGGCGGTGGATGGTTCGCTTTGGACCAGTTTGGGCGGCCCACTGGCAGCGCAGGCTGTGCTGGCTGAAGTTGAGAAGGTAATGAGCCCGCCGGTTCCCAAGCCTGTTGCACCAAAATCGTAGGTAGCAACATGTACTTTTATCTCACGGGTAGACCGCCAAGTGCGCTCTACCTTGCTTTGTTTGTACTGCCCGCGTTGGCAGTTTTGTCGCTTCTATTCGGGGCGGGGCCTGTTGGCCCGGTTGAAAGTCTGCAGCTTTTGCTGGGGCAAGTGGATGCGGCATCCACGTCTGCATTGTCGGTTTTGCTTGATCTGCGCCTGCCCCGCACGCTGGCCGCTGTTCTGGTAGGCAGCGCCTTGGGTGTGGCGGGTTCCCTGTTGCAGACGGTCACCCGTAACCCATTGGCCGAGCCCGGCTTGTTGGGCGTCAATGCCGGTGCAGCCTTGGGTGTCGTGTTGGGCATCACCTATGCCGGTGCACAAAGCGGCCCGGCATATCTGCTCTGGGCTGGTCTGGGTGCGATGGTTGGTAATGTATGTGTACTGGCGGCGGCACATTGGCGGCCTGCTGTTCATGCACCGTTGAGGCTGGTATTGGCCGGAGTTGCACTCGGGGCAAGCTTTCAGGGACTGACTGCAACGCTATTGCTGGGCCAGCCCGCAGCTTACGAGCAGTATCGTTTCTGGGAACTTGGTTCCTTGGCCGGGGCGACGATGGCGCTGTGCGGCTGGGCAGCGGTACCGATTGTGTTCGGTTTGGTCAGCGCGCTGATGCTGGCGCGCCCCTTGTCGGCATTGTTGCTGGGGGATGACCTTGCACGCAGCCTTGGTCATAGTCCCGTTGTATTACGCTTGGCGGTGGCAGTGACGGTAACCTTGTTGACTGGCAGCGCGGTTGCCCTGTGTGGCCCGGTAGCCTTCCTGGGGTTGTTGGCGCCGTTTCTGGCCCGCGCTTGGGTAGGGAGCGAACTTGCGCTTCAGCTGCCGGTGGCGGCAGGTATCGGGGCCAGCCTATTGCTGGTTGCGGACCTGTGCGCAAGATTGGTTGCTCAACCCTTCGAAACGCCACTCAGTGCACTGACTGCCTTGCTGGGAGCGCCGCTGCTGGTATGGCTTGCGCGGCGGGACCTGACTGCGAGCGGGGTGAAAGCATGAGCGCGCGCGATACGTCGTTAACCGTTCTGGAGCCCGGCTTGGTAACGCTGCGGCTGGGCCGACTGTCTTTCCTGTTCGCACGGCGGGCGTTATTGGCAGATGGCTTGCTGGCCCTTGGGTTGGTGTTCGCGATGTACATTGCCTTGCAGGCGGGTTCAACTTGGATAAGCGCTGGCGAGTTGTGGGCAGTATTGTCGGGCCACGGTGAACCCGGACCGCAACTGTTGGTTTACGAGTTCCGCTTGCCGCGTGTACTGGTCGGGCTGCTTGCGGGTGCTGCGTTGGGGCTTGCAGGTGGCTTGCTGCAGACGCTGACGCGCAACCGGTTGGCAACACCCGATCTGCTTGGTCTGGCCGATGGTGCGACCTTGGCCATGTTGCTGGCTTTGCTCGCCGGCAGTACTGGCATGCTCGGGCCATGGTGGGTGGGGCCGCTGGGTGCACTGGGTGCCGTAGGCCTGTTGATGTTGCTGGCAGGCAATATGGGCACGCAGGGCCAGCGCCTGTTGATTGTTGGTCTGGCTCTGGGGGCGTTGCTGCGTGCCGGGCTGGAGCTTGCGATGTCGAGGCAGGAACTGTTGCACGCCAGTGCGTTGTATAGCTGGAGCCTAGGCAGCCTGAATGGCCGTGGTTATACCGCAGCCATACCATTGGCGGTGGCATTGGGCGTATTGCTGCCCATCACATTGTTAAGTCACCGCCGGTTGGCGTTGCTGCGTTTCGAACCCGATCTTGCGTCTAGCCTGGGCTTATCGCTGCGAATGTGCCAATGGCAGGCATTGCTCACGGCGGTGGTGTTGGCTGGTTTGGCGATAGGCTTATGCGGCCCGATTGCGTTTGTCGCGCTTGCCGCGCCTTTGCTGGCGGAGAAATTGAATGGCGGCGGCCGCCTTGCCCTGCTGGGCAGCGCATTGGCGGGCGCCATCCTGGTGGTGCTGGCCGATACCGTGGCGCGCATCATCCTGCCTGATACCGATCTGCCTGTCGGCGTTGTCTGTAAATTACTTGGCGGCCCTTGTTTGTTATGGCTGTTGTTCGCCGAGCGCGAGAGGAGGCATCCATGAATATGCCGGGAAATACGGAAGTCCTGAGACCCCATCTCAGTGTGGAGAAGCTGGTTGCTACGCATGGCACGCGTGAAGTGCTGCATGGGGTGGATGTCACGGTGTATCCGGGGGAGCTGTTGGCGATTGTCGGCCCCAATGGTTGCGGTAAATCGACGCTGCTGCGTTGTATGGCGCGCTTGCATCAACCCAGCGCGGGCAAAGTCTTGCTTGATGGGCAGGACATGTCGCGCCTGCGTGCCCGTGAGGTGGCCAAGCAGTTGGCCTTGCTACCACAAAGTCCGATTGCGCCGGAGGGCATCAGCGTCGCCGGTCTGGTGCGTCATGGCCGTCATCCACACCAGGGGCTGTTCAGCCAATGGTCGAGCGAGGACGAACGTGCCGTCCGACATGCGCTAGCCGCGACCGAAGTCAGCGCGCTAGCCGAAAGACGGCTTGATGAGCTGTCGGGCGGGCAACGGCAGCGTTGCTGGCTGGCGATGGCCTTGGCGCAGGAGACCCCCATCCTGCTATTGGACGAGCCTACTTCGATGCTTGACCTGGGCCACCAATTGGAAGTGCTGGGCCAGCTCAAGCGCTTGGCAATGCTGGGGCACAGTGTTGTGCTGGTATTGCATGATCTGGCAGCGGCAGCACGCTATGCCGACCGCCTGTTGGCGCTGCGGGATGGCCGTGTGATTGCCCATGGTACGCCACGTACTGTGGTGACGCCTGATCTGATCCAGCAACTTTATGGGGTCGATGCCGATGTATTGCATGCCCCAGGGGATGGTGCACCGGTGGTCGTGCCTAAGGTTGGGTCACGCGCGCCGGCCGAGGTTGAATTTGCCCATTTATAGAACGGGAGTTTTGCATGGAATTTGCAGGCAAGGTCGCGCTGGTCAGTGGCGCTGCACAGGGTATAGGTGCTGCAGTAGCGCACATGTTGGCAGCAGGTGGTGCAACGGTTGCGTTGCTGGACCGTGACGCGGCGGGGTTGGCGCATCAGGTCACGGAATTGCAGCGCAGCGGGGGGCATAAAGCCCTGGCCCTTGCTGCCGACCTGCGGGATGGTACGGCCATCAACGCCGCAGTGGTGCAGTGCGAATTGGAGTTGGGCGCGATTGACATCCTGGTCAATGTCGCCGGCATCTTGCGGCCCGGTAGCATCCTGGGGATGAGCGATACCGATTGGGCCGATACCTTTGCCGTCAATACAACTGGCCCCTTCCAGCTTTGTCGGGCAGTGGCCCAAGGCATGGTGCAACGGGGCAGAGGGGCAATCGTTACCGTGGGTTCCAATGCGGCGGCGGTGCCCAGGTTGAATATGGCGGCCTATTGCGCATCCAAGGCGGCAACTGCCCATTTCATGCGTTGCCTGGCGCTGGAGTTGGCCCCGCATGGTGTTCGTTGCAATACGGTGTCGCCGGGCTCGACGCATACCGCAATGCAGCGTCAGCTCTGGACCAGCGCGGATAGCGCGCAGAAGGTGATCGATGGCGATATCGATGCTTGGCGTTTGGGCATTCCACTGGGCCGTATTGCCGACCCGGATGACATCGCCGAAGCGGTATGCTTTTTAGCGTCCGACCGGGCACGGCAGATTACGATGCATGACCTGCGTGTAGACGGTGGGGCTACGTTGGCGGCTTGATTACCATCTCTAACTTGCAGCTTTTGCAAGCCGCTGTCAGCCAGGCAAACCCGCGATAAGGGTGGATCGCAGGTTTGTCTGTCACCCGATTTAAACAGTCCGCGCTATCTCTTTGCTCCGTGGTGGTATTGCGTTACTAGCCAGTGGTGCAGGTTCCTTGAACAGATCGTACAGCGGGTTCAGTGTGCGTACTGTTCGTTCCCTGTCGGGTAAGACCAGGCTGACTGCGGCATTCAGCGCACTTGGTGCGGCATATGCATTCTTGAAGACCAGGGACTTTCCCGCAATTGGGTCCAGGATCACCCAATCATCCCCCACCCGCTCCACTTGCAGTGCATATGGATTCGGCAGGGTCAGTTTGATTTGCATTCGAGCTGCATCGGCCGGTGCTATCTGGCTAAGATCGACAACTACGTTCCGATAGTGCGACCACAATACGGCATCGAGTGTCATGGTCGACGGGTCGCGAGGGGTTATGACCAGTTGGTCTATGCCTTTGATCTGTGGGGGAGGCGCATAGGTCGTGGTCTGCAGCGCAAGGGTGTTACCCAGGACAGACAGGCTTGGAACAGCTTGTGTTTCTATGTTGCGGGGAAAGGGGATACGTGTGAGTAACTTGGCCCCTTGCCCAAAGGCTTCTGACAAGTCGGTATCGTCGAGCAACCACTGTTTATATAGTCTTGAAGAGCTGGGGTCATAAAGCCATGCGTACAGCGTGCTGCCGGCATCAAGCCCCAGTAACTGAACAGTATCTGGTAACCCGGGATCGGCAATGACGACTGTATCCTCCTTTAACCAGACGGCAAGTGCAGTGTTGTCTGAATCTTTGATATCCAGTACCGACAAAGTATCCGTGCCTGCCAGTGCTTTCAGATCTTGCCACCAGCTGGGGTGATTTTTAAGCCAGGTTCCGGTGACTGCGATTGGGCTCAGCTTGCCTTGATGGTTGAGTTTCTGCACCAGCCCGTCTTGCGTGACGATAAAGGGTTGGCCATTGACGATGCTCAGTTGTGTAAGACCGGGCAGGTCTAGAAGGGTGGCGACAGTGTTACGTCCTTCCTGCCGGAATACCTGCTTTTCCTTGGCACTGTAGAAATAGAACACCTCGCTCCCGTTAGTAAGACGGCTGCAACTCGCCAGCGTAAGGTCCGGCGGCACGATATAGTCGTTGTATCGCACTATTGGCGGCAATACGGGTTTGATTACCGCGCCATCGTGCCGGCGTAGCCAGAAACGTTGCCGTAGCTTTCCGGCTGGGGCAGCTTGGTCGACGGCGATATAGCCATCTGCTGGTAGCTGTGCTGGTTGTGGAGAAGGGGTATTGGGGAGGATGGTTTCTGCGCTGCCAAGCAACTGGCGTAAGGTAGCCGCCAAGTCCGGTATTTGTCCGGTGGTATTGAATTGCTCAACAAACGTGGCGCCGGCGCGAATGCGCACAAGCTGCAGCGTGTCTCCGACGATTCGGTAGATAGCAATGTCTTGTGTCCCGGGTGGGTGTGCCACCAAATAGACAGACCCCATTTCCTGCCATACCTTCAAGCTGCCAGAGTTTGAAGGCAAACGGTAACGGGCGCGAGTTTCCTTGGTATTCACATCAACGCGCAGTACCTGGTGCGGCTGGGAGGATTGGTCATAGAAATAGGCGTCATTGCCGGACTGGGTCACCAATACGGCATTGGGATAGTCTTTGGCGTATAGGTAGCGTGCGTTTTTGACATCGTAGTAAGCACGCGGGATAGGAGAAGCCGGTTGCCCACCTTGTGCAGGGGGGACATAGTGGAGAATCAGGACATAGTCGCTGGTTAGCTGGTGGTGGCTGGCGAGCCTTTGCAGGTGGGAAGACAGGCTTTCCCCGCGCGTTTGCAGCGTTGCTGCATCGATAACATTAGTGGGTACGGGTACCTCCTGCCGGGTACTTAGATTCAGTCGCACCATCTGGTCGTCTTGTTTAAGTACATGTATCTCTTGGGGAGGCACACTATCGGGAAGAGAGATAGTGATACCGCCTATTGAGAGGGTACCCGACCCGAAAACGACATCGCGGTTGGAAAGGGCGCGTGCATCGAGTACCCATTTCGTGTTTGCAGGGTCGTCTGACTTCAGTGTCACCCGGCTGCCTGGCTCCAGGCCAAGCCGATATTCACCACTTTGCGCCTGCAAGACATAGTGCAGGTGACCATGCAGCTCGTTGGGTAATTTCGGCATCTGTAAATTGCGTATATACCGGTCCAGCATCACCTTTATATCGGTTGGAACGTATTCAAAAGAGATCTTCTCGATGATTTGCTCAGAGGGAAAAATGTAGAAGTCGTAGTCAAAATCCCCCTGTTCCTCAAGCTTGCGTAGAACATTAAAGCCATGGTCAGCACCAGCGAATAAGTGCCTCGTGGTTGCAAAGGGCAGCAGGTTATACCGGTAGTCGATGTAGTACTTCGGGATGGCTGGCAGAAGCAATGAGTTGGCCCCACTGTCAGGCTGCTGTGAGTTGCTGTCGCCTGGCAGGGAGGATTGTGGCGCAATATTGAGCCGGCTTAGAATATCCAGCGCTAGGCTTTTATCCGGCATACTCTTAGGCATGTCGCCTGCCCAGAAGAAGTAATGAATCCTTCCTGACCCTGTAATCCCGTGGCGGGAGCTATAGAGCATCGGCGATGAAAAAGTAGCCTGTCGTTCCCTTAAGTCCAATGTTTGGAACACGGCGAGGGGGAAGGGCACCAATAGCTGATTGCTGGCATCGTAGCGGTATCCACCGCTGGCCGTTGGCGTTTTGCTGGCGTAGGCGCTTTTTAGCTGGGCGAAATGGTCGGCCACCGCTTCTGTATTCGCTGCGATTTCTGAAAACCGCTCTGCAAGCCCTACTATGCCCACCCCCAGTCCAGCAAGGAGTACGCCGGCTGGCCCTGTTATCGCCGCAACTTCTGCGCCCCCTAAAAAGCCTATGCCCTCCAGTACAAGACTTGCTGAATCAAAGGCGAGCTGGGTGCCAAAAATGGTTTTTTGCTGTTCACTACTGGCTTGGCTGAGCTCGTAAATATCCAGCCCCCAGTTTATGAATTGGAGCCCTGTGCCTGCTTTCGCCAGTAATTTGCTACTGGCGCCAGGTACGGAGCGAAGCGCATCTTCAGTACTGAGCGCATTCTTGACGAGTTGTCTGAGCTGATTGAGGTCTTGTAATGCCGCATGCCCTAGTTGCACCATGTTTACATAGTCATGAATCTGTAAAGCCAGGGCGAGATTCTGGTCTACCGAGGGGCCGGCGCTGGTAGTGTCTTGTCGGTCTTTTTCGTTCAGTTTTCTGATCAGGTATTGGAAGATGGTTGCAGCCGTAAGCCCTGTTCCATCAATCGATGAGCCCTCGTGATCGTTTTCTTCGCGTATCAATCGGCGTTTCTCAGCCAGATAACGCGTTGCATTGATGAAGCCTGCGTCGCTGCCTTCATAACGTTCGATGTTCTCGGGATTCTGGCGGTTGCTGAAAGCAATACTGTAGCGGCCATTGGGTTCCTCTTTCACTGTATCCAGCAGGGGTACCCATTGCTCTGGGTGTTTTTCAGGTGTAATGAAATGATTTGTCGCGCGCCTAAGCTCTTCCACTACCCGGTCGGCCTCTTGTTGTTGCAGGCCTAGTTGTATGAGCGATTGATCGATGAAGTGAGCTTGGATGGCCCGGGCAGGTTGTCGCAATGCGGTGTCAGTCAAAAGCAGGGTTCGATCAGCAAGTGGATTGACCAGATCGTTCCGGCTTGAAGATTTGCTGATGGCGCCGCGTCCATTGGTCTCGACGATGATTTTCTGTGAGCTGTTTCCTGCTTTCCAGTTCGCATCGCCTTGTTCTGTGAAATGGAGTGTCTCGTATCGCCCCATCGTATTGACGCGAGTCAAAGCGTCACGCGCATGGATAGCTACTCTTGCACTAGGGGCTCGCCGGGCAATGCGTTCTGCCATTTGTTCAGCGAGGAGATGGTTGTATGAGCGTGGACCCATTTCCCCTGCCCCTGTTCCCAACAAGGTAATCTGCGATGGCAGCGCACCTGCTAAGTCAGCACCAAATAGCTTGGTGACAAGTTGATCAGCACTGAGACCTGCGAGTTGTGTGCCGCTGGCCATCTCGTCTGTTCTATCGGTATGTCCGACCACCCAAAGGGAGGCAGCATTGAGGTAGGGGAGTTGGTTCAGACTGTCGAGAGAGACGGCATCGACTATTTTGCCTTTACCCGCAGTGGGGTTCCACTGTAGCCAGCGTACCTGATCAGCTTGGTATTTCCGGTAAAGACTAAGTGCGGTATTGAAACTGATGGGGTCACCATCGAGTTGGATGATGATATGCGGTTTAGAAGCCTTACTTGATGCGTCCCCTGCGGTAGCGACGATATGCGGGCGGCTAAGCTCTGATGGTGAGGGCTTGCGCCACTGCTCGGTATTCACGGCGCGATAGTCGTTAATCGGCACACCGTGTGTAATAAAGGCATCGTATTTGGCAGCAACGCCGCCCCGTGCACTGATTTGTTCTTGTGACAGCCAGTTCCCAGGTGCCGTGTTGGTGAATTCTCCCGTTACCTCGCCATCCCGGAAAAGAATGTTATTGCTTCGTAACTCATCCTGGCATCGGATACAGGCGGGTTTTGATATACCAAAAGTCGCGTATTCCAGGTTTTTTCCCTGGCTTTTCAAATAGGACAGTAGCTGCATCTCTGCATGGGGCGCTGCGGTGTCTTCGTAATTGGCTGGTGTCTTTGCCATCTCCACAAAGACAACTTTGTCGAATGGCGCCTCATCCGCGAGTTCGTTATAAAGTTGATCAAGTATGGCAACGCGATTACTGGGATTATCCTGCTGAAGTGAAAAAGCGATAGCGTCGTTCTTATTCGGTTTATTAACGGTATTGTCTTTGGTTATGTTGCTGGCAAGCGTCTTGTAATTGGCCGAGATATATAAGGTATCGTCAACGACAGCAACTGCGACCGTACTCATCCGGATATCGCTGACATCGTTCCAGCCCTTGGTCATTTTGGGCGGCTCGGGTTGCGTGTGGCCTCCTTCAATGTAGGAATTGATCCTTAATTGTTGTTCTTTTCTTTGCTTGAATTCCGTTACACATTGGGTAACGCGCTCTTCAAAAATCCGGGCATTTTCCTGAATGAGTTTGGGTGAAGTACGGCCGTTACTATTTGGCGTATTCGGGGGGCGGCCAATATTTATTTCAATGTGTTCATTGGAAAAGGCGGAGGCCAGGATAAAGTTGGCGAGCTTATCCTCAAAACTCAGTGTATTAAGCGATAAAGGCAAAGGCCTTTTCTGTGCGCCGATAGCCTCGTAACTGTAAATAAGGTGACGGTTATTTGGCCGGTTGATGGTGAGGCGTCTGCTGGCATCATCGTACAGGTGAGTGATGGCTTGATTGGGTGCTGCGCTGTCCAGTGTGCTCAAGAGCCGGCCCAGTCCATCGTAGCCATAACTTTGTTGTCGGTTGCCGTCGCTGCGCACTTCGACTTTAGTCAACAGTCTGCCTGAAAGGTCGTAGGTATAGCGTGTCGTCTGGCATGTATTGGCGTTATCGCCGCTGGTGACGGTATTGCAAGAGCGGATGACCTGTTGCAAACCACCTCGGCCATCATAGGCATAGTCTTCCCGGCTAACCTGATTGGCTTGTGTTCTGGCCCAGGTTTCCAGTTCCGTGAGCGAGGGGGAGGCTTCGACTGCCAGAGGGCCGACGTTGTAGCGGCCATGGTTGTAATCGAGCTGGCTGGTGCGTTGGCCAAATCCATCATAGTGGTACTCGGTAACCTGTCCTGTGTGGGTCAGGACAAAGCGCAGGTTCTGCTTGTCGTCATACACATAGCGCGTTGTTTGTGCGCCGCTACCCTGGGCTGCACCGACCTTGGTGGTAGGGTAGCTGGTTTCGGTGATCAGCTGGTTTTGGTTGTTGTAGCGGTGCTCGATCCGCCTGCCACGTGTGTCGCGCTGGCTCAGCAGGTTGCCGTTGGCGTCATAGGTATAGTCACTTCTATCTCCATGAGCATTGGTGGTCTGGCTCAGGTTGCCGTTGGCATCGAATTGATAGCGCAATGTCTGGGTACGACCTTTTACTACCGGACCGGTGATTTCGGTGAAGCGGCCTTGGATGTCGCAGGTATAGCGGGTAGTCTGGCCGAGTGGATTGATTACCGTGGTGATGCGCTGAGCAAGGTCGTAACTGAAGCGGGTGATACGTCCCAAACTGTCTGAAATACTCGCAACACGGTAATCATTGTTGGCGACGAGCTGGTAGCTGAAATGCAGTTCATTGCCATCGGTCTGAGTCAGGGAAGTAAGACGCTGACTGGTGCCGTCATAGCCATATTTCACTGAGTAGACCTTGCCATCGGCAATGCTGTTGTCGTTTGGACTAAGGTCGATGCTTACTTCGTTAAGGCGGTTAAGGTTGTCGTACCGGTAATACGTGCGGCTGACCGCTGTGCCATCTGCACCGGTGATTTTTTCCTGGCTGAGGTTGTGGCCGGTATAGACATAATCGATGCAATCGCCATTGGCCAGCGTGGTCTTATTCAGCAGGCCACTGTTGAAGGTGTAGGTAATCGTATTGCCGGTCGTGTCTTTGACTTGATCAAGGCGGTAGATGCTGCCATCGGGCTTGTAGCGTTCCTGTATGCGGCTGTTGCCTTCGGTCCAGGTCCAGGCTCCGCCATCCTGGCTGAGCGTATCGTGTGCGCCGTCACCATCGGTGCTGATATAGCGGCCATCACGGTAAGTAAAGCGTTGCACACTGCCATCGGCGCTGATGCGTTCAATCGTGCTGCCCGCTGTGTTGGCGGTACCGGTGAGATTACGCAACTGCCGATAGCCACTGACCCACCAGGCATCGTTGTTGTCATCGGTGAACTTGGCTTGGCTGTTGTAGGTACGTAGGACATCAGCGTCTATGCCGCGGCCTACCAATAACTCATCGCGCCGTTGCAGTATGACATTGCCTTGGGCAACGTTGACGAAGATCTGTTCGCCAGCCTGCCCGAATATTCCCGGTGCTTGAATTCGATCTATGCGTGGCGCAAAGCCACCATGAAACAACCCCGTATCCTGTCCCGCAACGATCTTGACCATGTCTATGTCCTCTAAAGCAAGCGAGCTGCCCCTGAAGTGGGGGGCGGACATTTGACTATAAGTAAGTGCTAATGTTTTGGTTGGGAAAAAAAAGACGTCGTGGCGCTGCTGGAGAGCCGGTTGAGTAGGTGAAGCAGTTTCCTGGTGGCTAATGGATAGGTCGTACTGGTACAGCCATTACTGAGCCGTTGTGCGAGGTGAATCGATCGTAGGGAAAAAGAAAAAGCCCTGATTCATCAGGGCTTTTGGGGCTTGCGTTATCGAACCGCTCAGAACGGAATATCGTCTTCAAAGTCGTCAAAACTCTGCGGCTTCTGGGGTGCAGCTTGGCGTTGTGGGGTGCTGACTGCCGCGCCACCACCCATATTGCTGCCAGCGCGTGCAGGGGCCGGGGCTGCTGCTTCGTAGTTTGGTGGGGTCTGGTCGTATTCTGATCCACCACCCGCACGGCCCCCTAACATCTTCATTTCATCGGCAATGATCTCAGTCGTGTAACGGTCCTGGCCGGTGTTCTTGTCCTGCCACTTACGGGTTTGCAGACGACCCTCGATATAAACCGAGCTGCCTTTCTTCAGGTACTGGCCGGCGATTTCTGCGAGCCGGCGGTACATGGTGATGTTGTGCCATTCGGTCTTTTCCTGCTTTTGACCGCTGTTCTTGTCTTTCCAGCTTTCAGTTGTGGCAATGCTGAAATTACAGATAGCCGATCCGTCTGGCATGTAACGCATTTCGGGGTCACGCCCCAGGTTGCCGATAAGCAGAACTTTGTTGAGTGATGCCATACGATTTTCTCCTGTTGTAGGCCGGGTGTTCAGCCCGATAAGTGATGCGTCGGGTTGAAAAGCCCGACCTACGTTGTCTTGTTTGCCAATAGCGCCAATGCGCCGGCTTCGTCCCAGCCTTCGCGCAATACCTTCAGATAGGCTACACCTTCCTCGGCAATCACCACGGCCTCTTTCACCCCAGTCAATTGGGCGAGTTGGCGGGCCAAATGGGTAGCGTTGCCAAGCTGGGAATCGTCGATATGGTACATCAAGGTCCGTACCGGCATGGGGGGCCGTAGCCCGATGGTGATAATCAGCCAAATTCCGATCAGCACAGCACAAAAGATATGGACAGGCAGGGCACCGCCTTCGTGATACAACCATCCTCCCACGACGGAACCGACGAAAAAGCCGAGCGACTGGGTGGTGTTATAGACGCCCATCGCCGTACCTTTTGCATCGGCCGGGGCGATTTTGGAAATCAGGCTGGGTTGTGTTGCTTCAAGGATATTAAACGCGATGAAATAGACCCCCAGCCAGATGACGATACGGGTCAATGTATCAAAGCCAGTCGTCATGCCGAGCTGGGCCAATAGCATCAACGCAACAGCGAGCATGAAGACAGGCTTCAGCTTGTTTCGGGTCTCCGCCACGATAACGGCGGGCACCATCAGTGCAAAACCAATGGCCATGACGGGCAGATAAATTTTCCAGTGTTCGCTTGAGGCAAGATGTGCGCTTTGCACCAAGGCCAGCGGCAGGGTGACGAACAAGGCCATCTGTGCTGCATGCAGGGCAAACACACCGTAATTGAGGCGAAGCAATTGCGGGTCGCGCAATACTGCGCCCAACCGCTTGGGGTTGGCTTCAGCATCTGAGTGAAAGCGGCTTTGCGATGGGTCGGGAATGATTTTCCACACCCCCAGCATGGCGGCCATGGCCAGCCCTGCTGTCAGCAGGAAGATGCCTGATAGCCCAAATGCACCGGCAATGGCGGGAGCCGCCACCAGCGACAGGGCAAATGTGATGCCGATCGAACCACCTACCATGGCCATAGCCTTGGTGCGGTTTTCTTCACGCGTCAGGTCGGCCAACAGCGCGGTAATCGCCGCAGAAATTGCGCCTGCGCCTTGCAGTGCACGGCCGATGGTGATCCAGATCAGGTCCTGTGCCGTAGCGGCAACAAGGCTACCGATGGCAAGCAAAACCAAGCCACCATAAATCACCGGTTTGCGGCCAATATGGTCTGACAGCATACCCAGCGGCAACTGCAAAATCGCCTGGGTGAGGCCATAGGCACCCAGCGCCATACCTACCAATGCATGGTTGTCACCACCGGGCAACTTGCTGGCGTAAAGCGCAAAGACCGGCAAGACCAGGAACATACCCAGCATGCGCAAGGCGTAGAGGCCGGACAAGCCGGCAGAGGCGCGGAATTCAAACGGGGACATGGTTGGACTTAGGGGACTGCGGCTGCGAAAGACGTAATTCTAACAAAACCCGGCAGTTGGCCGTTGGATTCTCCTGTCATGGCTAACCCTAGGGCGCTGTCAGAGCTTGTTCAAAGTCTGCTTCGCGTCAGCAATACGGCGTTAATAACAGCCTCGAAATGTTATTTACCACTTGTAAATTCCACTTCCTTGGCTGTTTTCACCTTGTCTTGTTCTAGTCCGCGACAGATCGGTGAACAGGCTCTTAAACCAATTCGTGCTCTGTCACAGACAGCGTAAACCCGTTGCAACGCTACAGCCTTAGTTCGGCATTCATTTCACCGTCTTCGTCGATGCCCGTTTCGATGAAACCAAAGCTGGCGTAGAAATCCTTCGTTAGAGGATTTTCAGGTAAGTAACAGGTTGTGATGCGCTCTGCATCGCCGATGCTTCGAATTTCGTCGATGGCCAGCTGCAATGCCCCACGGCCATAGCCTTTGCCTTGATGGCGTGCATCAATCATGTATCGCCAGATACCGTATTCGCCAGGGCTGCCCTCTTCTTTGAGTGACACATACATCAGGAAGCCGATCAGTGCTTCCGCGGCATAGATCGCTCTGGTCTTGTAGTGAGGATAGAAACTGGCCTGTGCAATCGAGTAGGTATTGCTGGCCAGATAGTCTTTTTGATGGTCCAACAGTCGCAGGTCGGTGACTGCCTCAAAGTTTTCTCGGGTGATGGGTTTAAGTGTCAGGCTCATAAATAAATCGAATTCCTTTGTTTGAATCTAATAGGTGGGCGCATAGCGATTCGTCCTATCCTGTACTCAATTCTATCGTTCCGGTGTTACGGCTCATTCTTTGCGGATTAACTCTTCTGGACAAGTAGGCGATATGAAACACGCTGTGTCAGTACTACTCGCTGGTTTAATGGCTGCGAAATATCCGGTTACCGCGTCTGCGCTGGAAGTTCGTACACCGGCGCAGGATAGCCAACCGAAGTTCGTCAAGGAAGGGGAGACCATCAGCGGGCTGTGTGTCGATGTCTTTCAAGGCGATAGAGCGTGTGGACCCTGAATTGAAGTTCAGTGAACTACACGATTTTATGCCACTGCCGCGTATCGAGGCATGGTTGGAGGAAGGGAAACTCGATGCATTCTGTGGTTTGGCGAAGACCGACAAACGCAAAGCCGCGTTGGATTTCGTCGAGACGCCCATATACAGCACATATAGCGTGTTGGCAGCGAGGGCCGATGACAAGATCGAGATCAAGAGTTTCGATGACTTGGTCAAGCTCGGGGACGACGGCATCGTATTGGCGGTAACCGGAACAGTGCATGTCGACATACTCGCGGCCCACAAGGGCATCAAGGTAGATGCCGGGGCAAAAGACACCTCTACCAACCTGAATAAACTGATTGCCGGGCGTGGGCGCTTTGTGTTTCACAATGACTTTGCCCTGGCGGACGAAATCAAGCGCGACCACTTCAGCGGCAAGATCAAAATTCTGCCCGTACGATTTGAAGCGGAGGGGACTGAGCGCTTTTTCGTGGTTTCAAGGCGCGCCACGCCCGGCGTGAATGAAAAGCTTCGGTCAGCTATGGAGAAGTTAAGCAAGAGCGGCGAGCTGGCCAAGATATTCCAGACTTACAAGCCGAAATAAGCTCCTTTGCTGATGAAGTGACATTTTTCAGGCTGGTTGCAATACCTCTTGTTGCGTCGCCAGCGGGTTTGCCGTTGCATTCTGCTTCATGGCGAACAGGTCGATTACCCGGTCTGCCGAGCGTATGGTCTCCAGCCGATGGGCGATGATGATGCGGGTGATATTGAGGTGCTTGATAGCCTCGTTGACGCGCAATTCCAATGCCACGTCCAGGTGGCTGGTCGCTTCATCGAGGAACAGTATCTTGGGTTGGCGATATAGCGCCCGCGCCAGCAGGATGCGCTGCTTTTGTCCTCCCGACAGGCTGGACCCCATGTCGCCAACCAGTGTCTGGTAATTCATGGGCATGGCCATGACTTCTTCATGTACACCCGCCGTATGTGCGCAGGCCATGACGCGTTCCAGGTCTGGCTGCGGGTTGAAGAAGGAGATATTGTCGATCAGCGAACCGGACAACAACTGGTCGTCCTGCAGGACAGCAGCGATCTGGCTGCGGTAATGCCCCAAGCCCATGGTGCGGATATCGTACCCATCGGCTTTCACCTCACCTTCTTCCTGCGCTACCAGCCCCATCAGCATTTTCACCAGCGTGGTTTTGCCACAGCCGGAAGGGCCGATGATGGCAACAGATTCCCCGGCATTGACGTTGAAGCTTAAACCGCGGAATACCCAAGGCTCGGATTCTGAATAACGAAAGCCCAGGTTCTGTGCGCTAAGCCCGCCTGCCAAGGGTGTTTCCACCATCTGGCCGTCAAGGTCAGCCTCGGTCTCGGTCAGCGCGATATCGGCAAGGCGTGCGAGGTGCAGGTCCAACATGCGCAGGCTAATCCACTGGTTGATCAGCGCTGCGGCCCGGTCGGAGAACTGCGTCTTGTAGCTCAGAAAGGCGAACAGCATCCCGACTGAGAAAACGTTCTCCATGGCGAGTTTTGCGCCGAGGTAGATCACCAGTATGTTTTGCAGGCCGAACAGCACTTCATTGGCGGTGGTGAAGGCAAGATTGAACTTGCCTACCTGGATGCCCGCATTGAACTGGTCTGCCAGTTTATGTTGCCAGCCTTGCAGCCGTTCGGGTTCATGGCCGAATACCCGCACCGACGGCATGGCGCGTATCGTTTCCATGAAGTGGCTGTTTTCTTTCGCATCGGCCACGATCAGCTGCTCGGCAAGGCGTCGGCTCGCACCATAGGTAGCCCAGCGGATCAAGCCATAGAGCAATACCGATACCAGTACGACCGCTGCGAGCTTGGGTGAGTAGACGAACATCATGGCGGCTGTGATCAAGGCCATCAGGCCATCCACCACTGCTCCTACAAGCCCGCTGGTGAGTTGGCGCTGTACTTCCTGCAGGGAGCCGAAACGCGATACCACGTCGCCAATATGGCGCTTTTCAAACCAGCTTAAGGGTAGGCGGAACAGATGGCGCGCCAGCCGTACCGACATCTGAAAGCTGAAGAGATTACCCAGTCGCAGAATCAACCATGAGCGCAGGAATGTAGTGCCAGCCGATATCAGCATCAGCATGCCAAACCCGATCGCCAGGACTATCAGTAGGTCGACATCGAAGCTGGCCAACACCTCATCGACCACCAGCTGTTGGTAGAACGGGGTGAGGATCGCGAACACCTGTAAAGCCAGAGAAATAAACAAGATCTGTAGCAGGCTGGGTTTCAAGCCAACGACCCCGCGTGCAAAATCAAGCAGATTCAGTTTCTGGACTTCCTCTTTACGCTCGAATGCCTCCGTTGGGCGTAATTCGAGCGCCACCCCGGTGAAATGCTTACCGGCTTCGGCTATGGTCAGCTGTTTTTCGCCAAAGGCCGGGTCGTGGATGACGATGGTCTTGGCGTTGGCGCTGACCAGGACGACGAAGTGATTCATGTCCCAATGTAGTACGCAGGGGGTCTGCAACTCCGTCAGATGGCTCATATCAAGCTTGAGCGCCCGGCCTGCCATATTCATGCGATCGGCAATACGCATCAGCGCGGCCAGCGTCACGCCTTTGGTGGAGACAGGAAAGCGTCGTCGCAGGCTGTTCAGGTCGGTTTCGAAACCATGAAAACCTGCCACCATTGCGAGGCAGGCCAATCCGCATTCGGCCACTTCGGTTTGCAAGATAAGTGGGACGCGTTGGCTGTTCAGAAGCTTGAGTGTGGGGAGGGATGCTGAAGACATGATGACGAGTCGGGCAGTCGAGGTGTGCAGTATTGGGATAAGGCAGAGACGCAAGTACTAGAGGTCTGTTTATGATCTGTCGCGAGCAGCTGTCAGCAGTGCGAAGCGCAGTGCAGAAACTGGAATGTACTTTCGGGGACGTACATAAACCCTGATCACAGCTGCGCAGTAAGTTCGTAGACAGTGTTAATCAAACATTCTTCCTTTAACGGCAATTAGCGGTTCGAACAGCCACTGCCATACTGGTCGGCGATCGATCACGATATCGGCCGATACCGCCATGCCCGGCCGCAAAGGATGTTGTTGGCCGAAGGCGGTAACTTGTTGGCTGTTCAATGCCACTTTCACCCGGTAGACCGGTTCTTGAATCGAAATAGGCAGATTGAGCTCATTTGGGGCCAACACGGTTTCTGATACCGTCCGTACGACGCCGGGTTGCAGTCCATAGCGCTGATAGGGAAAGGCCGCTACTTGCAGCCGCACTGCTTGGCCCGCCTGAATAAAGCCGATAGCGCGTGAGGGCACCAATAATTCTGCTTCGAGATCAACTCCGTCGGGCACCAGGGCAAGTAGAGGTTGATTGGTATTGGCTACCTGGCCGACCACTGCTTGCAGGGCTGCTACACGTCCAGCTACCGGGGCGCGTATCTCAGACTCCTGCCGTTCTGCCATTTCCAGCGACTTTTGTTTGAGGTCGGACTGGGTCGATGTCAGCTGTGCATGTTCGTCCATTGCCGCCAGCCGTGCGCGGGTCAGTTCCTGTTTCAACTGCTCGCGGTCGGCTTCACGGCTCGCTCGTTGCCGTTCCAGTTCCTTGGCTTGTTGCAACTGGGTCAAGACAGCTTCTTCGTGGTCACGAAAGCCGTTGGCGGAGATAAAGCCTTTGCCAAGCATCTGCTGCATTGCTTCGCGTTTCTGTTCGGCAATCTGCAGCCGTTGGGCTTGCACTGCCTGTAGTGACTGAAGCTGGTCAATTTCCCGTACCAATGCTGCATCACGTTCGGACAAGCGCTGCAATTCAGCCTGCGCCCTGCTGCTTGCGCGGCCCATGCTGCCTTGCACCGTCTGCTGTTGGCGTTCAATTTCCCCAAGCAGACCTTGCTCCAGGCTGCGTTCGCTACGCATGACAGCAAGCACCTGACCCGCAACGACTTGCGTGCCTTCGGCGACTTTAAGCTCAGCCACTGTGCCATTGCGTAAGGCAAACACCTTGACGGTGCCTTGGGGCGGCGTGAGCAGACCGGGCGCACTTGCCCGCCGTGTGTAATGGGTAAAGAGCGATAAGCCAACCAGCATTGCCAGAAGCAGCGAAACACCCAACAGGATAGTGCGCATCCCGGCGTTATCGAGAACAAGGCTTTGCCCTGCCTCGGCAGGTTTGGACAATACTTCTTGGCGGAACAATGAATTAGTCATCAGAGTAAGGAACGATTTGTAATCAATTTATATAAAGTCTGCAAATGTCGCGAACATTGGGCTTGGCGATTCTTTGAAAATTCCCGGGAAATTGATTCGTTGAGGCAATAGTCTGCTTTTTGTGGAATTTTTCGGTGACATCTGTCCTAGTTTGCCAGTCTTTTGGTTATACTGTCGTGCTACCGCTGGTGTAGCAAATTTCAATGCCTGAAGGAGAGAGGACAATATTTTGCACTGCATGGCGTTAAATTGCAGTACAGAAGTTTGAGTTCGGGATTGTCAAATAGAAGAGGAGGAGACGGAAATGCTGGCGAGGAAGAGTTTTGAGAAAGACTTAAGGCGACAAATTGCTACGTTAAGCGAGATAAAATATATTTTATTTTAAGATGTGGTGGAGTTTGACTGGCGCAAGACAAATGCAAGGGGCTGAAGCAATTGCTTTTATCTTGCGCCAAGTTACTTAACGACCCTGGTTCTTAACGATAGAACCGGTAATATAGAAAGCGATTAAACCGAATATTGCTGCAAAAGCACCTAAACCGCCACCAGCAACTTGCTCTGCTTCTTTTTTATTGATTTCTTGCATTGTCTTCTCCTTTTTTGGTGTAGTGCTGCGATATATCGGGTGAGTAGATAAAATATTAATGTGCCGCACCCGATACCATAATTACTTGCCCTTGGTAGCTTTGATGATTGATGTTGTGATCAAATATGCACCAATGATGAGGCCAAAGATTGGAACGACAGGTAAAACGGCTGGACCTGCACCACCGTTAACGGCTTGGGCTTCTTGCGTGTTGAGTTCTTGCATGGTCAATCTCCTTTTTGAGGCGGGGTGTGGAAGTTCGAGGTACATAAACCAATGAGATGGCTGAATTTGCTATGCCAAATCAAATTAACCTGGTTTGTTACTGTTTCACAGCGACAGTAATGGCGAGAGAACCATAAACCAAAGCTGCTATTACGCCACCGATAAGAGCAAATGGTGCACCGCCACTAACAACTTCGACTTCTTTTTTGTTGAGCTCTTCCATCATTTTTCCTTTTATTGTGTGGTGCTGCTGGGGGGTGATGCAAGTCAAGCATGGCAATGAGTAATGCAATACCATTTACATGGCCAGTGAAATAGCCTGCATTATTTTGGAACCGCTTCACAACGATATGGCAAAGTCGTGAATCAGCTCTCACAGCCAAACTTTACTTTTCTTTAATAGCCACTACGGCGGCTGTTGTGGCTGCAAATGAGCCGGAAAATAAAATAGCGACAAGCATTAATGGACCAATACCGCCGCTCACGACTTCGATTTCTTGCGTGTCGAGTGTTTGCATTGTCTTCTCCTGTTTTGGGTAATGCTGAAAAATAGCGGCTCAGGGAGAGATTGACTTCTCTTTGGTATTCTATTTATGTGGAATAACCAAAGTGGCTGTTGTTCCTATGGCAAATAGACCGCCAAGCACCATAGTGAAAATCAGAAAAGGAGCTACACCACCACTCACAGATTTGATTTCCTGTGTATTGAGTTCTTGCATAAGTTTCTTTCTGAGTATTTAGAAAAATTCGCCGCTTGCTGTTTATTGAGGGAGGCGGCGAATTAATTCTAAACAAAGAAAAAAATTTGTGAATAGGTTAGCTGTCCCTATATGTATTCATTGAATAAAGAACAACGGCCTGTACGCGATTGCTCACGCCTAATTTTGCATAAATCATGCTCAATTGATTTCGCACGGTCTTATGGCTGCAGCCTAATTGCTTTGCCATTTGGGGTGAATTGAGTCCCGTAGCACTCAGCTTTAGAATTTCGTGCTGTTTTCTGGTCAGGTTATCCAGGCTCATCCTCTATATCCAATCCTTTCTGAATTGCTTGAACATGCGTATTTCACTTACGCAAAGAAGTGGGAGGTCGGGGAGTTTGTATTTAGCCCATCAAGCTTGCTTGGGCATTTATCAAAAATTGCGCATCACAACCCATTGCGCTGCTTGTGCTGAAATACACATCGCTTTAAATCGATGGTATGAACCCATGCTAGCGACCCCAATTGACTTCGGTCAATAACGCAAGTGTCCCGATCTGGGTGGTTGGAGGGGGTGTGGAATATGCCAACCTGATAGCACGCGGCAATATATTTTTTTCATACTTTTATCTTTCGAGCAGCACATAAGCTCCGATCACTGCTGAGCAGTGAAAGTGTGATCAGGTTCCAGGGGGCTGGCTCAATGTTGTATTGCTTTAGCTCGCGAGACTTTTAGACAGGTTCTCAGGAGGGTTCCAGTAGGATCAGGAAACGGGTCCGCCATGCAGCTTGCCAGATAGATTTCGGCGATGTCTGCGCGAATGAACTCCGGTAAACTCACCGGTTGCATTCACGTACCCGAGCTGCCATGAGCTATCGTCCCGTAGACCCGAACAATCAGATCCGTATCCGCGGCGCACGTACGCATAATCTGAAGAACATCAGCCTGGATTTGCCACGCCATCAGCTTGTTGTCATCACTGGCTTGAGTGGTTCGGGCAAGTCGTCCCTGGCTTTCGATACGCTGTATGCCGAAGGCCAGCGCCGCTATGTGGAAAGCCTTTCAGCTTATGCGCGCCAGTTCTTGCAACTGATGGAAAAGCCCGATGTGGATCTGATCGAAGGGTTGTCGCCAGCGATTTCGATCGAGCAGAAGGCTACCAGCCATAATCCCCGCTCGACAGTGGGTACGGTGACGGAAATCCACGACTACCTGCGGCTTTTATATGCCCGGGTCGGGACGCCCTATTGCCCGGATCACCATCAACCGTTGGAATCCCAGACGGTAAGCCAGATGGTTGACCATGTGCTGGCGCTGCCGGAAGACACCAAGCTGATGATTCTTGCTCCGGTCATCATGGGTAAGAAAGGCGAGAACCTCGATCTGTTCGATGAGCTGCGCGCGCAGGGGTTTGTGCGGGTACGGGTGGATGGCGAAGTTTACGAAATCGACGCGATTCCTAAGCTCGATAAGAACAAGAAACACACGATTGATGTGGTGGTCGATCGCTTCAAAGTACGTGCTGATTTGAAGCAGCGTATCGCCGAGAGCTTCGAGACAGCCTTGCGCCATGCCGATGGCCGTGCGATTGCCCTCGAAATGGATACCAATAAGGAACATTGGTTCTCGGCCAAGTTTGCATGCCCTGTCTGTTCCTATTCCTTGCCCGAGCTGGAACCCCGGTTGTTTTCGTTTAACAACCCGATGGGAGCTTGCCCGAAGTGCGATGGCCTGGGGGCCATTCAGTTCTTCGATGCCAAGCGGGTGGTGGCTTTTCCGCATCTGTCCTTGGCTGCCGGCGCCATCAAAGGTTGGGACAAGCGCAACCAGTTCTACTTCCAGATGCTGGTCAGCTTGGCCGAGCACTACGGCTTCAGCGTCGATACTGCTTTTGATGACCTGACTGACGAAGTGAAGCAGGTGGTATTGAACGGGTCGGGTAAGGATGAGATTGCTTTTGTCTATTTGAATGAGCGTGGCACCAAGTTCGAACGCGTACATGCATTCGAGGGTATTCTGCAAAACCTGGAACGGCGCTATCGCGAGACTGATTCGACTGCGGTGCGCGAGGAGCTCGCGAAATACCTGAACAACCAACCCTGCCCAAGCTGCCACGGAGCTCGGTTGCGCCTGGAGGCGCGCCATGTGTTGATTGCGGAGCGGAATATCTTCGAGGTCAGCCAGCTTGCCCTGCGGGATTCGAGCAAATTCTTCGCAGAACTGACCTTGGCAGGCAATAAGGCGCAGATCGCCGAGAAGATCGTTAAGGAAATCAGCGACAGGCTGGGTTTCCTGGTGAACGTGGGGCTTGATTACCTGAGCCTGGACCGTTCCGCCGATACGTTGTCCGGGGGAGAAGCCCAGCGGATTCGTCTGGCATCGCAGATCGGTTCCGGGTTGACCGGTGTTATGTATGTATTGGATGAACCGTCAATCGGATTGCATCAGCGTGATAACGACAGGCTGCTCGGTACATTGATGCACCTGCGCGATCTGGGTAACAGCGTGATCGTGGTTGAACACGATGAGGATGCTATCCGCGCTGCGGATTTCGTGGTGGATATGGGGCCGGGTGCAGGTGAACACGGCGGAGAGATATTGGCCATGGGCACGCCGGGCGAGGTGATGGCCAATCCAGCCTCGGTAACTGGCCAGTTTCTGGCCGGCGTACGCAAGATCGAAGTGCCGGCCAAGCGCCAGCAACCCGACCCGGAGCGCTGGTTGAGTGTAAAGGGTGCGCGTGGCAATAACCTGAAAGGCGTGAATCTGGCCTTGCCGCTGGGTATGCTGGTCTGTGTGACCGGGGTGTCGGGTTCGGGTAAGTCCACGCTGATCAACGACACACTCTATGCAGCGGCAGCACGCACGATTTACGGCAGCAATACCGAACCTGCACCCCACGACGAGATCATCGGGCTGGAGCAGTTCGACAAGGTTATCAACGTTGATCAAAGCCCTATCGGCCGTACACCGCGCTCCAACCCAGCCACGTATACCGGTTTGTTTACACCGATTCGTGATTTGTATGCTGGTGTGCCCATGGCGCGGGAACGTGGTTATGGCCCTGGGCGTTTCTCGTTTAACGTAAAAGGTGGGCGTTGCGAGGCCTGCCAGGGTGATGGCGTCATCAAGGTGGAAATGCATTTCCTGCCGGATGTGTATGTGCCCTGCGATGTGTGCCACGGCAAGCGCTATAACCGTGAAACGCTGGAAGTCCAGTACAAGGGCAAAAACATTACCGAAGTGCTGGAAATGACGGTGGAGCATGCACGCGAATTCTTTGATGCCGTGCCTAGTATTGCCCGCAAGTTGCAAACCCTGATGGATGTTGGCTTGAGCTATATTCGCCTGGGGCAGAGCGCTACGACCTTGTCAGGTGGCGAAGCACAACGGGTGAAGCTGGCGCTGGAGCTTTCCAAGCGCGATACGGGTCGAACGCTCTATATTCTTGATGAGCCGACGACAGGCCTGCATTTCCATGACATCGACCTGCTGTTGAAAGTGCTGCATCGTTTGCGCGAACACGGCAATACGGTGGTGGTGATTGAGCACAATCTTGATGTGATCAAGACGGCGGACTGGTGTGTGGACCTGGGACCGGAAGGTGGTGCGGGCGGCGGACAGATTCTGGCGACGGGTACCCCCGAGGATATTGCGGCCAACCCAGCCAGCCATACCGGTGGTTATTTGAAGAAGTTACTGGAAGCCGCTTGATCTGCGGTGCCTGATAAGGCTGGCTGAAAAATATTTACGTAAAGAAATCTAGAGGAATTGCATGCAAAACCCGCTTGCCAAGATTCGCTGGGGCCGTTGGTTACTGGGCTCGTTGTTTCTGATCGTGTTGATTTGTGCGGCGTACCTGTGGGTGGTGCTGAACTGGAGCTATGCGGAAGGCGAGCGGGCAGGGTATGTGCAAAAGCTGTCCAAGAAGGGCTGGCTATGCAAGACCTGGGAGGGTGAGTTGGCCATGATCAATATCCCCGGTACGTTGTCGGAGAAATTCCCGTTTACCGTGCACGACGACAAGGTGGTTGCAGATATCAACGCCAGCCTGGGCAAGAAAGTATCGCTGACTTATAGCCAGCATGTGGGTGTGCCGACCGATTGCTTTGGCGAGACTTTGTACTATGTGACTTCGGTGAAGGTGGTTGAATAATAACTGGGGCCACATTAACAACATATGGTCCCGTTTTAACCCACCTTTATTAGAACCTGTCTAAAGTCTGCTGTGCGTCAGCGATACGGCGTTGAAAACATCCTCGGAATGCTCATTTACCATTCGTAAACTCCGTTTCCTCAGCTGTTTCCGCCTTGTCTTGCTCTAGCTCGCGAGACTATAGACAGGTTCTTAGATAGAACGTCCAGCACACTTGGAAATTAACGTTTGGCTGACGACGGGCTGACCATGGTGACCGGGCGGATATCAAAGTCGCGCGTCAGATAATCCATGCGCTGCTCGAAAAAGCGCTGCATATGAGGCAAAGCTAAGTGTTGGTCCAGATCGGCTTGTGATTTCCAGACTTCATAGAAGAGAAACAACGTCGGATCTTGCTGGTCACGCAACATGTGGTACTCGATACAACCTGCTTCAGCTCGGCTAGGTGCTACGTACTCCTTGAATAGCGCTTCGAATTCGTCGGATTTTTCCGGTCTTGTATAGGCATGCAAAATAAAAGCACACAAACTACTCATTTCAGAATCCTTTGTTGGGTGAGACCTTTGGGAGTCTGGTTTCTACAGAGAGTTCAATTCCCCTAAGAACCTGTTCAAGATCTTGCTGTGCAGCTGTGATCAGGGCTTATGTGCTGCTCAAAATCCTCATGTACCCAAGTACATTCCGGTTTCTGCGCTGCTCTGCGCCCTGCTGACAGCTGCTCGCAACAGATCTTGAACGGGTTCTAAGACTGATTGGGCAGCGGTAGTATCAAACTGGCTTGCAACCCACCTTCCGGACGGTTTATCAGCTGAAGTTTGCCGCCATGTAGACGGGCAATCCGTTCCACGATGGCCAGACCTAACCCGCTGCCGCCATCTGCACGGCGGGCTTTGTCGAGGCGGTGGAAGGGTTTGAGTGCATTGACGATCTGGTCTGCCGGGATGCCCGGGCCGTTGTCGATGACTTTGAAGTGCAAGACGTTTGCCTGAAAGTGTACTGACAGGCTGAGTGGCGATGCGCCATAGCGATGCGCGTTGTCCAATAGATTAGCCAGCGCCCTTGTGAGCGCGAGTGGGTGCAGGTTGGCCAGTGGCAGGTGATCTGCCAGCTGCAGTTCGACTTCCAGGCCCGTACGGGCAAAGCGGGCGACGACGCCGCGGGCGATTTCAGCGGGGTCGCAAGCCTGCGCCTGTTCGTTTCCCAGGCCGCGTGCAAAGTCGATGAACTGGCTGAGAATACGTTCGATGTCGTCCACGTCTTCGCGCATGCCATCCTGCAGGCTGGCGTCGTTCATCATTTCCACGCCTAGTCGCAGCCGAGCCAGTGGTGTGCGCAGGTCGTGGGATATCCCGGCCAGCATCACCGTTCTTTCGGCCTCTGCTGTATCCAGGTCGGACAGCATGCGATTGAAACTTGCGGAGAGTTCCTGCACTTCCAAAGGACCGGTTTCCGGTAGTGGTTGGGGGCGTTCTCCCCGGCCCAGCTTGCCCGCAGCGATACCGAGCTCACGCAATGGGCGATTCAACCGCCAAGCGAAGATACCCGCTACGCTGAGCGCAATGATGGCGAATATGGCGGCCGCACCCGCGAGCGTCCATGTGGGGTCGGACTGAAAGCGCCCAAAAGGGATAACCAGCCAATAAGCTTGACCCAGCATATCTACCTGTATCCAGAGTTGCTTCTTGGGCTGACGGATTTCGCGCACTTCGCCCACGCGTGCAAGCTTGTTCTGCAACGCTTCGGAGATGGCGATGATTTGCGAACGACGTGGTGCCGTGGCAGAGGGTGCATCAGGGCTATCAATAGCCACCAGATGTGGTGCATAGGGCTTATGGTTCAGGCTGATCCACTCGGCTTGCTCTTTGGGACTCATACCGTCGAGCTGGTCTTCCAGGTCGGCCAGCAACTCGACGATCTGCTCGCTCATCTGCCGCGCAATCATCTGTTGCTTGTTGTAGTCCGACAAGGCAACGACAAAGGTGAGGCTGATGATGAGTGCGCTGGCGGTTAACCAGGTGAGGCGCCAGAAGATGGTACGTGGCATCAGATTGCTCAACTGCATAAGGTTCAATTCAGCGTTCGCCACCATCGGGGACGAAAACGTAACCAAAGCCCCACACTGTTTGCAAGTAACGTTGCTCGGATGCGCTGTTTTCGATCAGTTTGCGAAGGCGGGAGACCTGCACATCGATACTGCGGTCGAACGCTTCGTGTTCGCGGCCACGGGCCAGTTCCATCAGCCTTTCTCGGCTTAACGGTTGCCGTGGGTGGCTGGCGAAGACGCGCAACAGCGCGAATTCGGCATTGGTCAGGGGGATGGGCTCATTATTGCGCATCAGCTTCCGGTTGCTGATTTCCAAGCGAAAAGGGCCGAAATCGAAATGTTCGCCTTCTGTCAGCGGTGCAGCCAGGGCTGAAGGCTCCTTATGCCGGCGTAGCACAGCATTGATGCGCGCCAGGAGTTCGCGTGGGTTGAAGGGTTTGGGCAGATAGTCATCCGCGCCCATTTCCAAGCCGATGATGCGGTCGATATCGTCACCGCGGGCGGTCAGCATGATGATCGGAATATTGTCGCCCACAGCGCGTAAACGGCGGCAGATCGACAAACCGTCTTCTCCCGGCATCATCAGGTCGAGCAGCAACAGCTGGGGGCGGTTGCGTTGCAGACGACCTTCCAGCTTGCTGGCATCCGCAAAGGCTTCGACCGTAAAACCTTGCTCGTTCAGATAGCGCTGTACGAGTTCGCGTAAGCGGGGGTCATCATCGATCAGCAGGATTTTCTTGGGCGGAATAGCAGCGGTATTCATGACGAAGAGTGTAGCGCCTTGTTTTGTTGGAAGGAGTTCGAACTGTAAATAAGCATTGCTGGCTGGCCTTGCCGGCAAGGGCGTTTACAATTGTGGACGCCAGAGATACGCCCACGGGCGTATGCTGGAATGGTCCAAGCCTAGTTGCTATTTGATTATGAAACGTTTGTTTGTCCCACTTGCCTTCTTGCTTGCCCTGCCGATTGGCCGGGCTGCAACGCCTGAGCCGTCACAGCTTTCAGTGAAGGAAAAAGAAGCGATTGAGCTGCGTTTTCAGCATAGGGAGGCACGTATCCGTGAAGCCCTGGCGCATGGCGATCTGACAGAAGCCGAAGCGGAAAGTCTTCGCCATCGCCTCGAACGCAAGCGCGAATCTCTGCTTAAGTGTGGTGGTGTCGAGCCCCATGCCCGGCCTAAGCCTCCTCATCCTGTACATCCAAAACTACCGGTTGACCCAGCTCCCCAGGTTGAAGCTCAGCCGGCAGCGCCTATTCCCACGCCTACGCCTGACTGAAGGCGGATGAACCGGCTATCGGCTCGTTCCGCTGTACCGCCCTTCCCATAAAGCTGCTTGGCAGCCTTTCATTAGCGTGCACTACAATGAAAGGAATAGTCCAGGGAAGGTTTGTGCTATGGCCGCTGCAGAGCATAAGAAAACGATCCTGATCGTCGATGATTCGCCCAGTTTGCGCCAAGTGGTCAATTTGGCGTTGACGCAGGCGGGTTATAACGTTGTGGAAGCCGGAGATGGCCGCGAGGGACTGGCGCAGCTCGATGGCCGCCGTATTCACCTGATTATTTCCGATGTGAATATGCCAAATATGGATGGCATCGCCTTTGTGCGCGCTGTCAAACAGCTTCAGGAGTATCGTTTTACCCCCATCATCATGCTCACCACCGAGGCACAAGAGGATAAGAAGGTTGAGGGCCAGATGGCCGGCGCAAAAGCCTGGGTGGTCAAACCTTTCCGGCCCGACCAGATGTTACGGGCGGTTGCCAAGCTGATTCAGCCTTGAGCACTGAGCATGTCTATGTCCTCCAATTCCCGCGATGCGTGCCGCACATTGAATTTGGAGGGAGACTTCACGATCTACGAGGCACGCCAGAATAAAGATCACCTTCTTGCCGCATTGAACGAGGCGAATGGTTTGGACATCGACTTGTCTGGTGTGTCTGAACTCGATACCGCCGGGATACAAATCCTGTTGCTATTAAAGCGGGAAGCTGCACGGCAGGATAAGCCTCTGGTATTTCATGGGCATTCCAAGGCAGTGTTGGCCGTACTCGACCTCTACAACATGGGTGGCGTGTTTGGCGACCCGGTTGTGCTGTCCGGGGAAGGGCGGCCATGAACCTGGATGCAGTCAGGCTGGTTTTCTACGAGGAATCCGACGAGCTGCTGGACGCGATGGAAACCGCGTTATTGGCGGTGGAGGCGGCCCCACCACACGAACGGGCGGAGCATCTGAATGCCATGTTCCGTGCCGCCCATACCATCAAAGGATCGGCCGGGCTGTTTGAAATGACAGCCATTGTTGGCTTTACCCACCAGTGTGAGAGCCTGCTGGATCGTCTTCGTGCTGGTGAGCTCGATATTACGTCCGAGCTGCTTGAGCTGCTTTTTGCTTGTCGTGACCATATTGCCGCCATGGTTGATGCGGAAAGGCAGTCCAAGCCGGCGCCGGTTGCACATGAGCTTGAAGCGAGGTTGGCTGATTATGGTGGGCACAAGTCTGCATCATCACCCACCCCATTGCCCTCGCCTTCACCTGTTCCGTTGCCTGATATCCAGCCGGGGAGAACAGTCAAAATCGAAGCCGACGGCGACCATGTGGCGGCCTCGGATTATTGGCATATCTCGTTGCGCTTTGGTACGGATGTGCTGCGTAATGGGATGGACCCGATATCCTTCCTGCGCTACCTCACAGTCCTGGGGCGTATCGTCTACATCACCACACTGTATGACAATCTGCCCGAGGCGGATGAGATGGAGCCGGAGAGCTGCTATCTGGGCTTTGAGATTCAGTTCGCTGCCGGGCCTGCTGTCGACAAGTTGATGATCGAGAATGTCTTCGAGTTTGTCCGTGAAGACAGCAAAGTCCGTATTCTGCCCCCTCATGCACATCTCGATGATTTCATCCGTCTGATCAAGGAAATGCCCGAAGGGGCATTGCTCGGTGAAACACTGGTCCAAGGCGGTGCGCTGACGCCGACCGAGCTGGAGGAAGTGCTCATTCTCCAGCGTATGCAGGCAGAAAGCGGTACGCCTAAGCAATTGGGCGAATTGCTGGTCGAAGAGCGTCTGGCCCATCCGACGGCGGTGGAAGCCGTATTGGATAAGCAACGCGAACATGTTGCGCACAAGACCCGTGAACACCGTGTGGTACGCGTCGATGCTTCTCGACTCGATGCCTTGATCGACTTGGTAGGCGAGTTGGTGATAGCGGGGGCAGCTTCACTATTGTCGGCCAAACAGGCGGGCAACCCGGTCTTGCTGGAGAGTCTGGGCTCCTTGGGTGAGCTGGTGGAGCGGATTCGTGACGAAGCCTTAAGCTTGCGTATGGTGCCCGTGGGTGAGATTTTCAGTCGTTTTCCGCGTGTGGTGCGTGACACCGCACGGGAATTGGGTAAGGAGATTCAGCTCGAACTGGCAGGAGAGGAGACCGAGCTCGATAAATCGATGGTCGACAAACTCAGCGACCCCCTAGTGCACTTGGTACGTAACGCCATGGATCATGGTATCGAAACCACGGCGGTACGTCGTAGCCGTGGCAAGCCCGATAGCGGTACGGTCTGGCTGAATGCCTACCATGAGTCAGGCAGCGTCGTTATCGAAGTGGGGGATGACGGTGGTGGTATGGACCGCGCCCGTATTCGTGCCCGAGGGATTGAACGAGGCTTGATTGGCGCTGACGAACATCTGAATGACCAAGCCTTGCTGCAGCTGGTTTTTGCGCCCGGTTTTTCCACTGCGGAAACGATTACCAATCTGTCCGGCCGTGGCGTTGGCATGGATGTCGTCAAACGCAATATCGAAGCAATGAAGGGCAATATCGAGATGGAGTCGGTGCCGGGTGAGGGTTCTGTCATTCGACTACGTATGCCGCTTACCCTGGCCATTATTGATGGGTTCCAGGTGGCTGTGGGTACCAGCACCTTTGTGATTCCATTGGATATGGTCTTGGAGTGCCTGGATTTGCCTGCGGAGGTGTTGGCGAGCAATCGGAATTATCTGAGCCTGCGCGGAGAGGTATTGCCTTTCCTGCCGTTGCGGCGGTTGTTTGAAGTTTCGGGCACGCCACCTGCACGTCAGGCGGTGATTGTCGTGCAATACGGCAGTCAGCGGGCGGGACTGGTTGTTGATCGGTTGGAGGGAGAGCTGCAAGCAGTTATCAAGCCGCTTGGCCATCTGTTCCGTGACGTCAAAGGACTTGCGGGCTCGACTATATTGGGCAGTGGTGCAGTGGCATTGATATTGGATGTACCCGATCTGATTCTGCGGGCATCGAGTGACGAACGGCGTCGTGTTGTGAGCAATAGCTTGCAGGAAGCAAAACGCCTCGGCGTTTGGGAGGGGAGCACACCATGAAGTGGCTGACCCGGCTGTCGTTGTTCAAGAGACTGCTATTGGCCTTCAATCTGATGGCCTTGTTGCTGCTATTGATTGGCCTGAGCACGGTAAGCGGTGTAGATACAGTCGCGGCGCGTTTTCGGAGTAGCAATGAGCATTACCTGGGAACTGCGGCGGTGTTGATCCAGGTTCGTACCCAACTGTTGCAACATCGGTTGGCGGTGTGGGAGTTGACGCACTCTACCGATGAATCGGCAAAGGTGGTGTTACAGGCAAAGGTGCAGGCTGCGTACGACAAAGCAGACCGAGTGTTTGATAGCTACAGGTCGGAAAAAGCCACCAATGCGCAGGCTGAATTACGTGAAGAGATTGGACGTCGTTGGGCCAACTATCTCAAGGCGATCGATGAGTTGCAGAAGCAGCCACAAGGCGAAGCTGCAGCGCCGATACGTAATCGTGCAGACAAAGAGTTTGCGCCGCTTGTTGATATGCTGAACCGGGAGATTGTGTTGAACCAGCGGGCTGCGCACACCGGAATGCAAAGTGCCAGTGCCTTGGCTGTCGATGTCCGTTATTACAACCGCCTTCTTACCTTGGGCGGTTTTGTACTGGCGGTACTGCTGGGTTATTTCGTTGCCCGTTACATCACCCGGCTGATCGGTGGTGAACCGGAAGAAGCGGTACGCCTTGCACGACAGGTTGCGGATGGTGATTTCCGTGGCGACATTGTTATAAAGCGAGGGGATGAGAAGAGTGTGATGGCAGCTTTGTCCGAGATGAATCGGCAGCTGACGAATATCATCCGCGAGGTGCGTGATTTTGCCGAGGTGAATGTGCGTGTCTCGGCCCAGGTGGAATCTGCCGCGGTGGCGCTGTCGCGCACGGCCAGCGAACAGGCTTCGGGCGTTGAGCAGACAGGGATTTCGCTTGAAGAAATCAGTGCATCGGTAGCGCACAGCGCGCAGCATGCCGTAGAGACAGATGGGTTGGCCGGCCGTGCCGCAGCGGTAGCCAGCGAAGGTGGCCAGGCAGTTGCGGCGTCGGTACATGCCATGCGCCAGATTGCCCGCAAGATTGGTGTGATTGACGATATTGCATACCAGACCAATCTGTTGGCACTGAACGCCGCCATTGAGGCTGCACGGGCTGGGCAGCACGGCAAGGGTTTTGCCGTAGTGGCGCAGGAAGTACGCAAACTGGCAGAACGTAGCCAAGCTGCAGCGGCGGAGATTGGTGCGCTTGCCGCGGAATCTGACGCACTTGCCGCACGCGCTGGCAGTCTGCTGGATGGGGTATTGCCGGAAATCCGACGCACTGCCGAACTCGTGGGTGAGATCAGCGCTTCTGGCCGTGAGCAGAGCGAAGGCATTGTGCAGGTCAATAACGCCATTATCCAGCTGGGGCATGCTACGCAGTCCAATGCGGCATCGGCGGAACAATTGTCGTCTTCGGCGGAGGAGCTGCACAACAATGCCCGACGCCTTCAGTCGATTTTGGCGGGTTTGCAGCTACATGAGGGCAGGGTGCAACCAATATCGATGATGCCCGCCAAGCAGAAGGCGCTGGTTGCGAATGAAACTCCCCCAGCTCACACGTCTGCCAGGTCGCTTTCAGCCCCATCAACTGCATTGGGGCAACGCGCCACGCCGGTAGATGAATCCCAGTTCGTTCGATTCTAAGCCAGGATCGCCATGAGCCAGACCTTGATGCCCCTTCGCCGCAGCACCAACGTCCAGCCCGAGCCTATCGAGCAGCCTCAGTACCTGACTTTCCGGCTCGGTGGTGAGATTTATGCGCTGGAAATCGTCCATATCAAGGAGATCATCGAATACGGCGGCCTGACAGAAGTACCGTTGATGCCGCGATTCTTGCGTGGTGTAATCAATCTACGTGGCGCCGTAGTGCCTGTCATTGATCTGGCGGTTCGTTTTGGACGTACCGAAACCGAGGTGGGCAGGCGCAGTTGCATCGTGATCGTCGAGGCCGAATACGCAGATGATTGGCACGACCTGGGCGTGATTGTCGACTCAGTAGAAGAGGTGTTGGAACTACGCCCGGAAGATATCGAACCTCCTCCAGCCTTTGGCGCGCAACTGCGTGCAGAGTTCATCCGCGGCATGGGCAAAATAGAAGGACGGTTTGTGATCGTCTTGGCATTGGAACATGTGCTGTCGATTGACGAAATGGCTGAGTTGGCAGGTGTAAAGGGCCAATCAGGTCAGGAACTGGAGAGCTGAGTTGGTGATCGCTCCTACGCTGACCGGCCGCGATGTATCCATCCCGCTCGGGGGGCTGTTGCAGATGAGCGACGCAGAGTTCCTGCGTTATCAGGTATTGATTGAACGTCTGATTGGTATCCATCTCGTACCTATCAAGAAAGCGATGCTGTCGGGCCGGCTGGCCAAACGCCTGCGTGAACGTAAACTGTCGAGTTTCGGCGAGTATTTCCGCCTGATTGATGATGGGGGAGATCTTGTAGAACGGCAGATTGCCATTGACCTGATCACTACCAACGAAACTTATTTCTTTCGTGAGCCTAAGCACTTCGAGGCCCTGCGTAATCAATTGCTGCCCACGCGTAAGGAGGTACCCTTTCGTGCCTGGAGCGCAGCCTGTGCCAGTGGGGATGAAAGCTACAGTATTGCCATGGTGCTGGCCGATGTATTGGGAGAACGAGCCCCTTGGGAAATCCTGGCGACAGATATCTCCAGCCGAATGTTGGCCAGCGCGCAACGAGGGCTTTACCCGTTGGAGCGAGGTAAATTGATTCCTCCCGATCTGCTCAGGCGTTTCTGCCTGCGTGGTACCGGGGAATATTCGGGTACCTTTCTGGTGGATAAGAACCTGCGCAAACGCGTCAGTTTTGGCACGCTGAATCTGGTCCAAGCGATTCCCGATATCGGTTACTTCGATGTGATTTTCCTGCGTAACGTCATCATCTATTTTGATGCGGCGATGAAGCGACAGGTTATTGATAGCCTGGTGGAACGGATCAAACCTGGAGGGTGGCTGGTGGTGGGGCATTCCGAAACGTTGATTGGGTTACCACCCAGCCTGGTGTCCATCTTGCCGGCGATCTACCTTAAAAAATGACTTTTCAGATCGACATCTTCCTTCAGCCTGGGGAGGTCTATTTTGGTGACCGGGATACGCGCATTCGTACGCTGCTGGGGTCGTGTGTGGCAGTAACGTGGTGGCATCCTGGCAAGAAGGTTGGTGGCATGTGCCATTACCTGTTGCCACAACGGGCCAAGAGTAATCTGCGGGACCTCAAGAACCTGGATGGGCGCTATGCCGAGGAGGCTTTCCTCCTGGCCATGCACTATATTCATGCTACCGGTACATTGCCCGCCGACTACCAGGTGAAGATGTTTGGCGGTGGACAGGTGTTGATTACAGAGACGGGGAAGGTGCAGGCCGTCGGAGAAAGAAATATCGAGTTTGCCAAGAAGTGGCTTGCAGACCATGGGTTTCGAGTGAGTAGTGAGCATCTGGCCGGAAATGGGCATCGCCATATTGTGTTCGATGTGGCGACAGGGGATGTGTGGGTTCGCTTCAGCCCACAGCATTAAGAACCCATTCACGGTTAGTTACCTTCCTACGGAGGTAGAAGGATCGGCAAACGGTCTGCCATGTTTCTTGTGCGTTTGGGGATTCTGTTCATGCGGGAAATGTCATGCCTATTAACGTGATGATCGTCGATGATTCCGCTGTGGTACGCCAGGTTCTTACCGAGGAGCTCGGACGGGACTCGGAAATCGTTGTTATCGCCACGGCGGCTGACCCACTGTTTGCCCGTGAAAAGATGAAGGTCCAGTGGCCTGATGTGATCATCCTCGACATCGAAATGCCGCGTATGGATGGACTGACCTTTCTGCGTCAATTGATGGCGGAGCGGCCCACGCCGGTGGTGATTTGTTCCAGCCTGACGGAGAAGGGCGCCAAGGTGACGTTGGAAGCGCTTTCACTCGGTGCAGTGGGGATCATCACCAAGCCATCGATTGGGGTACGGAATTTCCTGCAAGACAGTTCGGCTGATCTGCTGGTGGCGGTTCGTACTGCCTATGCTGCCTCATTCAAGATGCGTCACATGCGTCCCACGGCCAGTAAACCCGCTGCAGTCCCAAATGGGGCGCCCACTGCCAGTACCAGTACCAATACCTCTGCCAAGCAGATACCACCCAGCGCCCCCCCCAAGCCAGCACCTAATACCTCTGCCAGGCAGGCACCCAGCGCTTCGTTTGTTGCTGAAAAAATCCAGTCTCCCAAGCTCACTGCAGACGCCATCATGCCGCCGCCTGTTGCCGGCCAGGTAATCAATGCGACTGAGCGCATTGCGGTATTGGGCATATCCACCGGCGGTGTGCAGGCACTAGAACAGTTGCTGCCCAGGCTGACGCCGGCATGCCCTGCATTAGCGATTGTTCAGCATATGCCTGAGAAGTTCACAGCGACGTTTGCCCAACGTCTTAACAACCTCTCCAAGATCGAAGTGAAGGAAGCAGAAAACAACGATCGGATGATGCGGGGAAGGGCGTTGATCGCACCTGGTGGAAAACATCTGTTGATTAAGCGGGCACCTACACACTATTACGTGGAAGTGATCGATGGCCCCTTGGTCAGCCGGCATCGGCCTTCTGTGGACGTATTGTTCCGCTCCACCGCCAAATGTGCAGGGCGTAATGCACTGGGTGTAATCATGACGGGCATGGGTGACGATGGCGCCCGCGGTTTGAAGGAAATGCATGACCAGGGCGCTGCGACCATCGCGCAGGATGAGGCGAGCTGTATCGTATTCGGCATGCCCAAAGAGGCGATAAGGCTGGGCGCGGCGGACACGGTTGTCAGCCTGGATGATATTCCGGCGTTGATCGAGCGCAGCATCAACAAGATTTGACCTGAGTCGGGCGAGAATGCCTGGGCGTAGTGCTATTGATGGTTTTGCCTATTTTGTCTGTAGCTGGAGTGGCTATGGTTGTAAATACGGAACTCAGCATCATGGTGGTCGAGGATAGCGCAGCACAGCGCCTCCATGCGGTTGATTTGCTTGCTCATCTGGGAATAACAAAGGTGTTCGAGGCAGAGAACGGCTGCCATGCGCTCGAAGTGCTGAAAGATTGCGGTAAGTTGGACATTATGATGACCGACTTGGAAATGCCGGATATGGATGGTGTAGAGCTCATCCGGCATATTGCCGAGTCGCAGCAGGTCAACTCCTTGATCGTGGTATCCAGCAGGGAAACCAGCATTCTCTCCACTGTGGAGACCATGGCACGTGAGCATGGCTTAACGGTACTGGGTATTGCACAGAAACCTTTGTCGTATGACAACCTTGTGGCGCTATTGGGCAAGTTTCAATCCGACTCTGCTCCAGATCATGAGTCGGAAGAAGAGCAGTCCTACCGTTTCGGTGCCGAGGAACTCAAGCAGGCGATCCGTAACAAGCAATTGATATTGCACTATCAACCCAAGGTGACATCCCATTCTGGGGTAATGCGTGGCGTGGAGGCACTGGTGCGCTGGCAACATCCCGAATTAGGCTTGCTTGCGCCGGCACGTTTCATTGCGTTTGCCGAAGACAATGGATTGATCGATGAGTTGACAGACTGGGTATTGGAGACCTCTCTCAAGCAGCTGCGTGACTGGCATGCACGGGGGATGACGATCAGTACGGCGGTCAACCTGTCTGCGCTGTCGCTATCCACCCCCGACCTTGCTGATAGGATCGCGGCGGTAACCAATCGTATTGGTATCGAACCCAAATATCTGGTGCTGGAGATTACCGAGACAGCCGTGATGTCTGATCTGGCACTGTCCTTGGGAACGCTGGCCCGTTTGCGCCTTAAGGGGTTTGGGTTATCGATTGATGACTTTGGTACTGGTTTTTCGTCTATGCAGCAGTTGTCACGTATTCCTTTTACCGAGTTGAAGATAGATCGGTCCCTGGTCCATGGCGCTTCGGAAAAGCCGCATTTGCATGTGATGTTGCAAAGTACGATAGAGATGGGCAAGAAGCTGCACCTGACAACGGTGGCGGAAGGGGTGGAGAACCCGGCCGATTGGCAATTGATCCGTTTACTCGGTTGTGACGTGGCGCAAGGCTTTTATGTATCCAAGCCCCTGGCTGGCGATGGATTGCCCAATTGGCTCAAACAGGGAACGCAGCATCTACGGCCGGCACGACCTAGCAACGGCTGAGCCCATTTCGATCTTGCTGCACGGACGTGATCGAGGCTTATGCGCTGATCGTAAACTGGTTGTAACTACTTATTCCGAACCTGTTGCGAGCCAGTGACCAGATTTTCCTCCACGTTTCTCAATCAGCTGTACTGCCTCGATGCGCATACCCTTGTCCGTAGCTTTGAGCATATCGTAGATGGTCAAGAGCGCGATGCTGGCAGCTGTCATGGCCTCCATTTCCACGCCCGTCCGGCCTACCGTTTCTGTACTGGCTATGCAGGTCACCAGAGATTGCTGAGCATCCAGTTTGAAGTCGACACTGACATGCGTAAGTGGCAATGGGTGGCAAAGTGGGATCAATTCACCGGTGCGTTTTGCAGCCATGATGCCTGCCAACCGCGCTACACCCAACACGTCACCTTTTTTCGCATCCCCTTCGTTAAGCAATGCGAACGTCGCCGGCAGCATACGGATGTGGCCTTGAGCCACGGCTAGTCGATGTGTTTCGGGTTTGGCTGCTACATCGACCATATGGGCTTGGCCTGCAGCATTGAAGTGGGTAAGAGGGGAGCTCATTGTTGGTCTACTGAGTAGTGGTGGGGAGAGTATTTGCCGCAGGTGTCTAATAAGCGCTATCGAACTTATTCACGATCTGTAACGAGCAGTTGTCAACAGGGTGAAGCGCAGCGTAGAAACCGGAATGTACTGTTGTACATGAGGATCTCGAGCAGCACATGAGCCCTGATCACAGCTGCGCAGTAAGATCGCAGACAGGCTCCTAGTCGTGGTCTTCGTTCCCATAACGCTCACTGACAATCTGGTGCCAGCGTGCAGCAGCCGAAGCATCGGCTTCGCGCGCTTCAACCCAGCGGGGGCCTTCCGGAGTCCATTCCTTTTTCCAGAAGGGTGCACGGGTTTTGAGGTAATCCATGATAAAGGTATTGGCCTCATAGGCGGTGTGTCGGTGCGTGCTGGCAGTTAGCACCATGACAATACGATCGCCGGGGTGCAGATCACCGACGCGATGGATGATACGTATGCCATTCAAGGACCAACGCATGGCTGCTTCCTGTGCGATGTGCTGCAGCGCTTTTTCGGTCATGCCCGGATAGTGCTCCAATGACAAGGACACGACATCGGCAGCAAGATTCAGATCACGCACCAGCCCCACAAAACTGACGATCGCTCCAATGCCGCGGTCAGGTTTACTTAGCGCATCCACTTCCTTGCCAAGGTCAAAGTCATCTGTCTGCACAGATATGGCGATGTGGGGTGTAGGTGGCGTCTGCATTCAGCCCCCTGTAACCGGTGGGAAGATGGCGACTTCAGCCCCTTCGTGTAATGGTGCGGAAAACTCGGCCAGGTCCTGGTCGATTGCTACTCGAAATACTTGGTCGGTTGACAGTTCTGCTGCCCAGACGCCGCCACGTGTACGGAGGTGCGCAATGAGTTCGGCAATGGTATGTACTTCACTGGGAAGCGTGAGCAATTCCCGACCTATTTGAAATGCTTCCCGCAAGCGGGCGAAATAGAGCAAGGTGATCTGCATGATATTTATGAAGTACTGTTTACGGTATTTGCTGGGCTGAGTTGGGAGGCAGAAGAAAAACCAACGGCACTGTGTAGCAGCTGGCAGTGGTATACGGGGGAACCCGCGCTAAGCCCGTCAACTTTGTCTTCTTTTTGCACTGAAAGTTGCCTATCTCCTTTCTTATCAGTGTAGTAACGCATTGAGTGGAAGATAGTGAATAGGTTGGCCGATTTGCACCACAGTATCGGGTGGCAGGTCCACCAGACCATCTGCCCAGGCTAGGCCACTCATGACGGCTGAGCCTTGTTGAGGGTAAAGGGCTACAGCCAGTGTGCCATCAGTCTGAGGGACCAGACGGGCGCGCAGGAACTCGCGGCGTTTATCTGCACGGGGCCAGGAAAATGCAGCTGGTAGCGTCAAGGGTTGTGCGGGGATAACGTTGGCCCCCATGCGTTTTTGCAAAAAGGGCCGTGCCAGTAGAACAAAGGTCAGGAAGGCGCTGACCGGATTGCCTGGCAAGCCAATGAAATCGGCATTGCCTACCTTGCCAAATGCCAGAGGCTTCCCTGGTTTGATGGCGATGCGCCACAGGTCAAGTTGCCCAAGCTTACTGACGGCGGCTTTGACGTGATCTTCTTCTCCGACTGATACGCCACCGCAGGTGATCACGACATCGCATGTGCTTGCAGCCTGTTGCAGCGCAGTCATGGTTGCGGCTTGGGTGTCCGCCACTTGGCCAAAGTTCTGAACTTGGCAGCCCAGCCGGGCCAACAAGGTGGCAATTGCAAACTGGTTGGAGTTATAGATTCCCCCGGCCGGCAATGGTTGGCCAGGTTGAGTCAGTTCATCTCCTGTACACAAGAGGCCGACCCGTAGCGGCTTGAATACCGGCAGTGTTGCGATCCCGAGTGAGGCAGCAAGGGCAATGTGTTGTGGTGCAAGGCGTTGGCCCGCCTGTAGGATTTCACTGCCCTCTGCGATGTCCTCACCCAAACGACGGATATGCTGGTTGGGCCTGATTATCGCTTTCACCTGAACACTGCTTGCTGTGGCCTCGGCCTCTTCCTGTGGCACAACCGCATTGCAGCCGGGTGGGATGGGGGCGCCTGTAAAAATACGCGCTGCAGTATTGGGTTCCAGTGCCTTACCCATTTCACCTGCCGCGATACGCTGCACTACTGGGAGGCTGTGAGGAACGGCCTTGAAGTCACTCAGGTGTAAGGCGTAACCGTCCATCGCACTGTTGTCAAAGCCCGGTACGTTGATGGGCGCGGTGATGGAGGTGGCAAGGACGTGTCCATCGCAGTCCATCAGCGGCAGGGTGTCGTGGTGAGTTGTTGGCTGTGCGGCATCCAGCAAGGCTTGCAGGGCCGCGTCGAAAGGGATGAGGGACATAATGGGCACACAGGAAGGAATCGATACAACCCTACACCATGAAGCGCCAAGCTGGGAGATGTCTGGCGGGTGGGTAGCGCAATCTTATTGATTTTGTTATGGTGCAGATGTGCTGTGCAGTACCAAGAGCGGGGATTCCGCGGGCAGCTTGCAAGAACCGCCTGCAATGTCAGGCTTAGTTGGCCGCCGGAAAGGTGGTTGTTTACATGGAAGGAACTCCCATGTCCAAGCGTGTCGTTACGCTGGCGCACTATTACACCGCGCCGGAAATCCAACGAATGGCCGATAAAGTCGGCGACTCCCTCGAACTCTCCTTGTTTGCCCGTGATGCCCAGGCGGATGTCATCGTCTTCGCCGGTGTGCGCTTCATGGCAGAAACCGCTAAGATTCTCAACCCGCAAGCTGAAGTGATCCTGCCGGATGCGGGTTCTACGTGTTCACTCGTTACCCAGACTGACGTCAAGCGCCTCAAGGCCTGGCGCGAGAAGCATGCTGATTATTCGCATGTGTCCTACATCAATAGTTCGGCCGAACATAAAGCCCTGAGTGATTGGATTGTCACCAGCCGCAATGTGGATGACATCATCGCCCACTTGTATGCCGAAGGTAAGAAAGTGATTTTCTCGCCCGATCGCAATATGGGTGCTTACCTGAATTATCAGTATGGTTACGACATGCCGCTATGGTCGGCTGTGTGCGAAGTGCATGACAAGTTCAACGAGACCGCGCTGAATGAAGGCATGGCGGCAGTTGAAGGGCCAAAGTATTTGATCGCCCACCCGGAAAGTCCGCTGCCTGTACTTAAGCGTGCTGATTATGTCGGCTCGACCAGCGGGATGCTCAATTGGGTGAAGGCGTTCAACCGTGAGCCCGATGCCACCATCTTTGTCGCTACCGAGGATGGCATTCTCTATAACATGGGCTTGGCGCGGCCTGATCTGAAGATCAAACAAGCGCCGATTTATGCGGGTTGCCAGTGCAACCAATGCCCCTATATGAAGATGAACAACGTGGAGCGGGTGCAGCGCGCGCAAGCCGGCGAAGGGACGCGGATCGACTATCTGACTGCCGAGCAGATGGATGCCGCCCGCCTGCCGATCGAAAGAATGCTTGCGTTCAGTGAGGCGCAGATGCAAAAGGTTACAGCCCCAGAAAGGGTCGCTGTGCCAGCCTGATTGATATCTTCGTTTTAATAAGGGCAGATCAACCTGCCCTTTTTTATTCCTGTTATTTGCGGAAAACCTATGCATGAGTTCGATTACCTGATCTTCATCGGCCGTTTTCAGCCGTTTCACAATGGTCATCTTTGGACCTTGCAGCATGCGTTAGCGCGTTCTGAGAAGGTGATTGTGTTGTGTGGTTCGGCACGCCAGGCGCGGAATCCGATGCACCCATTCACGGTGGAGGACCGCGAGCGGATGATCCGTTTGGCTTTGCCGGAAGAAGTGCAGTCACGGGTGTTCGTGGTGGGGATTTCCGACCGTATGTACAACGACCAGCAGTGGCTGACCGAAGTGCAGAATCTGGTCGACCGGGTGATCGCCGTGGATAACTCGGATGTGGGCAGTCGTCAGGCGCAGTTTCGCATCGGTATCGTTGGCCCGCCTAGAGGGGCGAAGAAGGGCAATGCGGAATACCTGGAACTGTTTCCTCAATGGCAGCGTTTGGAAGCGCCGGAACTGCCCGATGTGCATGCCTCGCGTGTCCGGCATATGTTTTTTGATCCAGACCGCCAAGGCGACTGGCCAGCTTGTTCGGGTTTGCTGCCACCGCCGGTGTTTGAGTGGCTCAATGCGTTCCGCGATTCAGAAACCTTTGCCAACCTGCAAAGCGAATATCTCTTTCTGAAGCGTTACCGGCAAAGCTGGGCAGCTTCCCCTTATCCCCCCACTTTTGTGATGGTCGACGCGGTAGTGATTCATTCCGGCCATGTACTGCTGATGCGTCGCCGTTCTCAGCCGGGTAAGGGGTTGTGGGCATTGCCGGGTGGTTTTGTCCACCCGGATGAGCGGATCAAGGATTCAGTGATTCGTGAGTTGCGCGAAGAAGCACGGTTGAAGGTCCCTGCACCGGTATTAGGTGGCTCGATTCGCGCCAGTCGGGTGTTCGATCACCCCCAACGTTCGCTGCGCGGCCGCACCATTACCCATGCGTTTCTTATTGAACTGGCTCCAACCAGCGAAGGCTTGCCCAAAGTACGTGGCGACGATGATACGGATCGTGCCAAATGGGTGCCGCTATTCGAGTTCAACCGCATGGAAGAACAGTTGTTTGAAGACCACTTTTATATCGTTAACTGGTTTTTGGGGCAGGTTTAGCTCCACAATCATGAAATACGTTTAGAACCTTTTTACGATCTGTCATGAGCAGCATATACGCCTTGATTACGGCTGCGCAGTAAGATCGTAAACAGGTTCTTGGATTGTGGGAGGAACTACCATGCGGACCATTGACCTGTTGTTCGATCGCTATGGTGAAAGCCATCAGCACCCTTTCAACAAGCGGGTGCATTGGTTATGTGTTCCCCTGATCACTTTCAGTCTGCTCGGTATGCTGTGGGCAGCTTCACCCTGGTTGGCGATGGGTTTTGTTCTCTTCGCTATGGGTTATTACCTTCGCCTCAGTCTGCCGATTGCTACAGGTATGTTGGTGCTGGCCGGGTTGATGCTGCTGGTGCTAAGTCAGCTCGGTGAGGTGTTTTACATCAGCCTGGTGATATTCATCCTGGCGTGGATAGGACAGTTCGTCGGGCACAAGGTGGAAGGCAAGAAGCCTTCATTCTTTGAAGATATCAAGTTCTTGCTGGTTGGCCCAGCTTGGTTGCTGGGGTTTGTCTATCGCCGCTGGCACATCGCCTATTGATTGCTGCTTGTCTCGTCGGTGGGTACCGTTAATACGGTGAGCTTGCTGGCTACTTCTGTCAGCCAGTCGGCAGGTTGATCGGTAATCAGATGGCTGAAGGCGGCTAACTCAGTCACAAAGTGTGGTGCAATGTGGCCAAACTTGCTTGCGTCGGCTAGCAGAATACCTTGGGCTGCGTGCGCCAGCATGCTTGCTTTCAGTTCAGCATCGAGCTGGGTATTGGCTGTGAGCCCCAGTTTGGGGTGGATGGCGCATGTACCGATGAATGCAAGATCAGCACGGTAGCGTGCAACTGTGGCCAATGCAGCGGTGCCGCTGAGGTGATGCTCGGTTGGCGACCATTCCCCACCAGTCACGATCAATTCAACCGAAGCCCGTTCACTCAGTAATTGCGCAACGTCGAGTGAATTGGTGATCACCCGCACGGGTTGGTCGCCAATTGCACTTGCCAACGCCATCGCTGTCGTCCCTGCATCAATAAACAGGGTTTGATAGGGCTGTACAAGTTGTGCAGCACGCTCGCCAATTCGCGTCTTTACCGCCCGGCGTACCTGGCTACGTGCTGGGAAGGCAATTTGCGCCGTCGCCAACGATACGGCTCCACCATGTGTTTTTTGCAGCACACCTTGGTCTGCTAGCGCTTTCAGGTCCCGCCGTACCGTATCTTCTGAAATGCCAAGCTCTGCTGCCAATTGGCTAACTTCCACCCGCCCTTCCTGAGTGAGCGTATCGAGTATGTGTTGGCGGCGTTCCGGGGCAAACATGGCTGACGACCTTTGCAGATTTTTTAATTGTTATGCGATATTTTGCTGCTATTGTCGCAATTCGTGCGTTTTTGTGCAAATATTGCTGCGTTATTTTGCAATATTATGCGGTGATGGCTATGCGAATCGATCATGTAGCACTTTGGGTGAATGACTTGGAGCGGATGAAGGATTTCTATACCGGCACGTTCAAGGGCTCAGCCAGCGACCGTTATCAAAACCCGAGTAGTGGTTTTTCGTCCTACTTCTTGTATTTCGATAGCGGCGCGCGTTTGGAATTGATGCAGAAGGCAGGGATTCCCGACAACGCCAACGATGTACATCAGCAGGCGCGAGGTCTCGTACACTTGGCTTTTGCAACGGGTTCAGCAAGGGCGGTTGAAGAGCTGACCGATAAATTGTGTGCAGCAGGGGCGCCACTGCTATCCGGGCCCCGATTGAATCCCCCCGGATAATGAGGAGGCTCCATTTCTTGAGAGAATGGAGTTATGAAGAAGCCAACCAAGTATTCGCCAGAAGTCAAAGAACGCGCTGTCCGTATGGTTTTTGAACATCGGTCAGAGTATGAATCCGAATGGGCTG